>CATXML010000092.1 GCA_958372035.1 uncultured Collinsella sp.
GTCGCCCTTGCGGTGCTGGTTATGTACGGCTGTTACTCGGCGTCGTGGTGACGGCGGGGCTTGCGGCCTCCGTTGTCGCCGGGACGGCGCGGACGGTCGCTGCGCTCAGAGCGCTCGCGACGCGGACGCTCACGGCGCTGGAAGTGCTCGCCGTCGCCCTCAGAGGAACCCTCGGCGCGAGCCGGAGCCTCGGGCTTGTCAAGACGATCGAGCGAGATCTTGCCACGATCGTCGACCTCGATGACGACGACCTTGACCTCGTCGCCCACGTTGAGGACGTCCTCGACCTTCTCCACGCGGCCCTTGGCGACGCGGGAGATGTGCAGCAGGCCGTCCTTACCGGGCAGCAGGTTGACGAAGGCGCCGAAGGGCTGGATGGAGACCACGCGACCGGTGTACTCCTCGCCCGGCTCGGGAACCTTGATGATGAGCTTGATGCGCTCGACGGCCTGGTCGACGGACTCGCCGGTGCCGCCGACAAAGACGGTGCCGTCCTCCTGGATGTCGACCGAAGCGCCGGTCTCGTCCTGGATGCCGCGGATGACCTTACCGCCGGAACCGATGACGTCGCGGATCTTGTCGGTCGGAACCTGGATGGAAACGATGCGCGGAGCGGTGCTGCGCGTGGTGTGGCGCGGCTCGGGGATCACATCGAGCATCTTCTGCAGGATGAAGGCGCGACCCTCCTTGGCCTGCTGCAGGGCGCGGGCCAGGATGTCGAAGGTGAGGCCGGTGGCCTTGTTGTCCATCTGCAGGGCGGTAATGCCTTCGGTGGTGCCGGTGACCTTAAAGTCCATGTCGCCCAGGAAGTCCTCGAGACCCTGGATGTCGGACAGGACCACGGTCTTGCCCTCCTCCTGGATCAGGCCCATGGCGATACCGGAGACCGGGCGCTTAATGGGCACGCCGCCGTCCATAAGGGCGAGCGTGGAGCCGCAGGTCGAAGCCATTGAAGAGGAGCCGTTGGACTCCATGACCTCGGAGACGACGCGGATGGCGTAGGGGAACTCGTTCTCGTCGGGGAGCACCGGAAGCAGAGCGCGCTCGGCCAGGTTGCCGTGGCCGATCTCGCGGCGCTTGGGGCTGCCCATGCGGCCGGTCTCGCCGGTGCAGAACGGCGGGAAGTTGTAGTGGTGCATGTAGCGCTTGCCCTCGGTGGGCTCGATGGTATCCAGACGCTGGCCCTCGTTGAGCATACCGAGCGACAGGACGGAAAGCACCTGAGTCTGGCCACGCTGGAACAGACCGGAGCCGTGAACGAGCGGCAGGTAGTTATCCTTCACCATGATGGGGCGAATCTCATCGGCGGCACGGCCGTCGACGCGCTCACCGGTCTCGACGACCATGGTGCGCATAGCCTTCTTCTCGAGCTTCTTGAGCGCCACGGGAATCTCGCGCTCCCAAGCGGCCTGCTCCTCCTCGGTGAACTCGGCACGGATGGACTCCTTCAGAGCCTCGACCTTACCGATACGGGAGAGCTTGTCGGCGTCGCGAAGGGCGGCTGCCATCTCGTCGTAGTGGGCGAAGATGCGCTCCTGGACCTCCTCGACGGGCTGGTCGAGCGGGTACTCCTTCTTGACGATGGCGCCGTTGACCTGCTCCCACTCGGCAACGAACTCGTCCTGAGCCTGGCAGAAGGCAGCAAGGGCCTCCTGGCCAAACTTCATGGCGGCGAGCATGTCGTCCTCGGAGATCTCCTCGGCGCCGGCCTCGACCATCGAGATGAAGTCGGCGGAGCCACCCAGCTCCAGATCCAGATCGGAGTTCTCGCGCTCCTCATAGGTGGGGTTGACGATAAACTCGCCGGTCTCCACGTTACGGCCGATGCGCACGCAGGCAAGCGGGCCCTCGAAGGGCACGCCGCCGAGCGTCATTGCCAGGGAAGCACCCATGACGTTGATGACGTCAAAGGGGTTGACCTGGTCGGCGACGAGCGAGGTGGCGACGATGTGCACCTCGTTGCGGAAGCCGTCCGGGAAGCTCGGACGAATCGGGCGGTCGATCATACGGGCCGTGAGCGTGGCCTTCTCGCTGGGACGGCCCTCACGCTTGAGGTAGCCACCCGGGATGCGGCCGGCGGCGTACATCTTCTCGTTGAAGTCGACGGTCAGCGGGAAGAAGTCGTAGTTCTTACGCTCCTTGGAGACGACCACGGTGTCGAGCATCGTGGTGTCGCCCTGCTTGACCAGACAGGCGCCGGTGGCCTGCTTGGCAAGCTCGCCGGACTCAAAGGTGTAGGTCTTGCCGTACAGCTCAAAGGTCTTGGATACGAGTGTCATTGTTCTCCTTTACCCCGCAGGCCCCTTGCCTGCGGGCTTCTCATGTGACGCGGGCCCCCTGCCCCCGCCACGCTTCAGAGCGTGATTGTTCACGCCCTTACACAAAAAGAGCGCCCCGCTGCGCAGGACGCTCTTAGCATGTACAAATCCTACTGGATGTTGTCGCGGATGCCCAGAGCCTTGATGAGCTCACGGTACTCGACGATGTCGTTCTTCTTGATGTAGGAGAGAAGACGACGACGACGGCCGACGAGCATGAGCAGGCCACGACGGGTGTGGAAGTCCTTCTGGTGGGACTTCATGTGCTCGGTCAGCTCCTTGATGCGCTCGGTCAGGATGGCGACCTGAACCTTGGGGTTGCCGGTATCGACCGGGGTGTTACCGAACTGGGCAGTCAGCTCCGCCTTGCGCTCTTTGGAAACAGTCATTGTTTCACCTTTCGTTTTGCGTCGCCCACGGGCGACTCGATTCGCCTCGGACTGGGAAGCCGCCGGTGGAGCGAGCAACCAAGGTCGAGGTACCAACAGGTCGTTATGTTACCACAAGCAGCCCGTGCCTGCGCATCATCACCGACCCAACATGAATTCCATCGCACGGAGGCGCTGATCGGTGTGCGTCGCAGCCCACACATGCGAAAGCCCGAGCAAGAACGCCGCCGTATGCGTGTCGATCCTCTCGACCATAAGCGCATCGAAGGTCATGGACATGAGGGCGCGCAGCCACGCGACCTCACCGGTCGACACCAGCTCGGCACCCGGAACGCTCGACGCGCACGACCCGCACATGAGACCGCCCGCCTGGGGCGAAAAATACGACAGCATGGGGTCTCTGCACAGCACGCAGGCCGAAAAATCGGGTCGATAGCCAACGTGCGACAGCAGCTTAAAGACATATGCCGCCACAAGTAGATCCATATGCGCCGCGTCGAGCCCGCTGCCCACCAGGGCAAGCGCTCGCTGCGTTATGGCAAAGGTAAACGGGTCCTCGGCGTCCTCGAACGAGCACACGCGCGCGACCTCGGCGATCGCGCTTGCGGCGCATGTCATCTCGTAATCGGGAGCAGCGCCGAGCGGCGCCTCCATAAGCTCGGCCTGGGAAACCACGTCGAGCGACCGTCCATGCGCAAGCAGCAGATCAACGGTACAGAACATCTCGCAGCGCGCAGCCAGGCGTCCGCCGGGTTTGCGGGCGCCCTTTGCCACAGCACGAACCTGCCGACCCCGCTCGTCAAGCATCGTCAGGATCAGGTCCGTCTCTTTGAGCTTCGTCTTATCGAGCACGAGCACTTTCGTGCGATATGTACGAGAACCTGCCATTCGCGCCGCGTGTCCCTAATCCTCGGCGTTATAGCCAAAGCGGCGAATCTGGGCCTCGTCGTCACGCCAGCCGGCCTTGACCTTCACGTCCAGCTCCAAAAAGACCTGGGTGCCAAAGATGCGCTCAAGGTCGCGACGGGCGTCGATGCCGATATGTTTGATCATCTCGCCGCCCTTGCCGATGATGATGCCCTTTTGGCCCTCGCGCTCGACGTAAATGGTGGCGTGCACGCGCAGCACCTTCTTGGTCTGCTCAAGCGCATCGCAAATCACGCCCACGGAGTGCGGGATCTCATCACGGGTGCGGCGCAAGACCTTCTCGCGCACAAACTCGGCAACGAGCGTCTCATCGGAAGCGTCGGTACCCATGTCCTCGGGGAACCAACGCGGACCCTCGGGCAAAAAGTGCGCAACGGTCTCGATGAAGGCATCGACGTTAAAGTTCTTGACCGACGACGTCACGATCTCGTCGTCATATTCCATAAGCTCGTGGGCGGCCTTAAGCTGCTCCATGACCTGTGCGGGGTCGGCTTCATCGGCCTTGGTGAGCACTAGGACCTTCTTGGAACGGGCATTCTTGACACGCTCGGCAACCCAGGCGTCTCCCCTGCCGATCGGTTTAGTGGCATCAATCAAAAACGCGACAACATCGACATCGTTCAGCTCGAACAACGCACTCTTGTTGAGCTCGGATCCCAGACCGTCCTTGGGCTTATGAATACCCGGGGTATCGACAAAGACCAGCTGGTAGCCGGGACGGTTGACGACGGCGCGCATGCGACGGCGGGTCGTCTGGGCCACCGGCGATGTGATGGCGACCTTTTTGCCATAGCAGGCGTTGAGCAGCGTTGACTTACCGGCGTTGGGGCGGCCGACCAAGGCCACGAAGCCACTGCGGAAACCGGGCTCAACGTCGCCAAAGCCCGCGAGGCTGTCGTCCTCGTCGCACAGGGCGTCGAGTTCCTCGTCGCTCATGCCCTCAAACGGGTCGAACTCCTCGACTTCCTCATAGGCCTCGGTCGCCTTAGCATCCGGGGACTCGTCGTCCAAAATTTCATCGATAGGCTGCATATTGTCGGACATGGGAATCCCTTTCTAAATAAAGCCGAGCGCGTGGGCAAATACAAGCAAGCCCACAATCGCGGCGGTGATTGAAAGTACGTATACCGAGGCGGCGGCGATGTCCTTGGCGCGTTTTGCCAGCGGATGGAGCTCCTGGGTCGCCAGATCGACAATGGCCTCCATGGCGGTATTGCACAGCTCGCCGTGAATCACCAGGCCGCAGCAGATGATAACCGTGGCCCACTCGGCAATGTCGAGCCCCACGATGCAGCCGGCAATGACGGTGCACACGCCCGCCACGAGCATGACCTTAATGTTGCGCTCGGTCTTGACGGCGGTGACGAAGCCCTCCATGGCGTAGGAGAACGACTTTAAAAAGGACGGATGGTCCTTGTTCGATCCGGGAATCATAAGCGGCTCCTAGTCGTGGGCATGATTGGTGATGGGGCCGACGTGAACGAGTTTGGGGTCCTCGCCGCGCTCGAGCGCCAGATCGCGCAGGATGGCGTCCTCGCGGGCCTCCATGACCTCGGCCTCGTCGTCCTCGATATGGTCATACCCCAGCAGGTGCAGCATGCCGTGTACGAGCATCAGGCGGCACTCGTCGGCAGGGCTATTGCCAAAGCCGGGGGCCTGACGGGCAATGACCTGCGGGGCCAAGATGATATCGCCGAGCTCGAGCGTCTCGTCGGCGGGAATATCCTCGTCAAAGGCCGAGTCGCATTCAAACGAGAGCACATCGGTGGTGCGGTCGATGCCACGCCACTCGTGGTTGAGCTCGTGCATCTCGTCCTCGTCGACATACGAAAGGGAAATCTCGACTTCACGTTCAACGCCCTCGGCGGCAAGCACAACCTCGCAGATGTGCTCCACCTCCTGCGCGTCGAGCAGCGTATCGAGCTCGGCATCGTTGCTGATCAATACACTCAACGGGACTCCTTTCGGTCGCGCGAGCGCTGCTCGCGCACGTCATCATAAGCATCATATGCCTCAACGATACGACCCACTAGGGCATGGCGT
>CATXML010000093.1 GCA_958372035.1 uncultured Collinsella sp.
GGCACCTCGACCTGATTGATCGCGGCGGCGCCGGCCGAAAGCATGATGCACCAGGCGTAGATGAGCAGAACGGCCTGCTTTTGGTTGTAACCCTCTTGGATGAGGCGGTGGTGGATGTGACCCTTGTCGGCCTGTCCGATGCTAATGTGGGCGCGCTTGCGGCGCACGATGGCGCTGAACGTGTCGATGATGGGTACGCCGGCTACGATGAGCGGGATGATGAGTGAGGTGAGCGCGGCGGTGCGGCTCACGTTGAGCAGCGATATGGAGCCCAATGCGAAGCCCAGCAGCAGCGACCCCGAGTCGCCCAAGAAGATGCTCGCGGGGTTGAAGTTGTAATGCAGAAAAGCCACGCACGAGCCAAAGAGTGCGATGGAGAGCGCGGCGGCGTCGATACGGCCCGAAAGCATGGCCATCGTGAACATGGTAAACGATGCGATGCCGCAAATGCCTGTGGCCAGGCCGTCGAGGCCGTCGATGAGGTTGATGATGTTGGTGAACGCCACTAGGTAGATTACGGTGATGGGGTAGGCGAGCCAGCCGAGCATGATCTCACCAGGGGCAAACGGGTTGATGATGACGCCGATTTTTAAGCCGCCGATGCAGGCGATGAGCGCGGCGAGCACCTGGCCGGCCAGCTTTTGCTTGGGCTTGAGCTGGAAGACATCGTCGATCGCGCCGGTCGCAAAGATCACGGTAAAGGAGAGTGCCAGCACGGGGTAGCTGATGTGCAGGCGCGGGTGCGGCACCAAAACGGGCGGCCAGCCCAGGTACCAGGTGCCCAGGATCTGCACGATGCAGGCCACGACGAGGCCCAAAAAGACTGCCGTGCCGCCCATGCGCGGGATGGGCTTAGTGTTGATGCGGCGCTTGGAGGGATAGTCGACGGCGTCGAGCTTAATTGCCAGGCGCTTGACCAGGGGCACCGTGAGAAAGGTCGTGATAAAGGCAGCGGCCGCCACGCATAAGTACGGTATGAAGCTCGTGGATGAAGCCATGAATCGAAAACCGCCAAGCGTCGAAGGAAAAGGTCAAAGGGCGCTACGCGCAAAAGGGCATAGCTGACCCATGATACTCGACCGAGGGGGTGCGGGGGTTTGCGCCGTGCGATTATCACGCGCTTACCAGATATTGGGATGTTGGCGGAGGTTCTGCCGAGTGCCGTTGTTGGGTGTCATACGGGATCTACGATGGCAATTCTTGGCAAAATCGGCAAAAGAAAACCACCCCCCACGTTACGAAAATGAACCCACCTAAAACAGGTGGGTGCCCTCATCGACCGTTCCAGCGTCCTTAACAACGAAGGATACCTGTACTAAGTACGACTGTGTGGGCTCCCTAAATAAACGCGACGGTTCACCCAGTTGCTCCGCGGGGGGCGGAATACCTACATCATAAAGCGGCACTTTGTTGATTCCAGTCTTGACATTACAAAAATCGTGTCGGACGATTACGGCGCCTTGGGCTTGGAGCCGTCTGTGCGGTCCGGGCCTTTGCGTTTGAGCTGCTGAATCGTTGTTTTGGATCATGTTTTTATGCCGACGTCGTTGACCGAACTTTTTTCGCCCGCCTGCTATTTGTGTCCGCGCCGTTGCGGCGCGGCACGCGACGAGGGCGCGCGTGGCGTGTGCGGCGCCGATGACACGCTTAAGGTCGCCCGCGCGGCGCTCCATATGTGGGAGGAGCCGCCCATCTCGGGTGAGGCCGGCTCGGGCACGATTTTCTTTAGCGGCTGTTCGCTCAAATGCGTCTACTGCCAAAACCACGAGATCTCGACGGGCAATTTTGGGCTTGAGATTTCGCCCGAGCGCCTGGTCGAGATTATGCTGGAGCTGCAGGACCAGGGCGCCAACAATATCAACCTGGTGACTGCGACGCATTATGCTCACCTGCTGCCGGCCGCGATTGACGCAGCGCGGGAGCGCGGGCTGGACATCCCGATCGTCTATAACACGAGCGGCTATGAGCGGGCGAGTGCCGTGGCTGCCCTGGGTGACCTGGTTGATGTGTGGCTCACCGACTTTAAATATGCCGATGCCGGGCTTGCGCAGTCGCTCTCTCATATTAAGGATTACCCGCGCGTGGCCGTGTCGGGCCTGGCACAGATGGCGCGCGAGATCGAACGCCGCGGGGGAGAGCTGGTGGACGACGATGGGCTCATGAAGCGAGGTATGATCGTGCGTCACTTGGTGCTGCCGGGTCATGCGGACGATTCGTGCCGCGTGCTGGACCTGGTGTGGCAGACGGTGGGCGACGTGCCGATTTCGGTCATGAACCAGTACACGCCCAATGCACTCATGCGCGAGCAAGGCGGCGAGTTGGCACGTGCCGTGACGCGCGAGGAGTACGAGCAGGTGCTCGACCATGCCGACGACCTGGGCTTTACGACGATGTTCTGGCAAGAGGGTGGAGCGGTAGACGAGAGCTTTACCCCGGCGTTCGACACCACCGGCGTCCTTACCAGTGCAAAGTAGTCGTTTGCCGATGATATTTCTGGGGCGGGGATTAAAAAATCATCGGGAGGATCGCTTGCTCGAAAAGTAGTCAAAAAAGCCCCGTCCCAAAAAGACTGGGTATTGGGCGTTGACAGTTGGCGAGCCGTAGGTAAAATATCAACTTGTCCTGGGGACGTAGCTCAGTTGGGAGAGCGCTGCCGTCGCATGGCAGAGGCCGAGGGTTCGACTCCCTTCGTCTCCACCCTTGGATTTGATAAGCCGCTGACATTGTGTCGGCGGCTTTTTTTAAAAAGAAAGGGCTGTACCATGGCCGAGCTTGAGTCCCAACCACTGTCTGCCGAGGAGCGCGCCGAGTTGGAAGAGCTCCGCGCCGAGAAGGCTCGTCGCGAGGCCCAGGAAGAGGCGCGCCGCGAGCGTGAGGAGCTGGCCGCCTTGCGTGCCGAGCGCAAGAAGGCTGAGGAGGCCGCTGCGAAGGTCGCATCCGAGCCTGCACCCGCGCCCAAGCCCGTCGCCGCGAAGCCCGCGCCCAAGCCCGCGCCTGCGCCCAAGCCCGCCGCACCCAAACCTCAGCCCAAAAAAGCCGCTCGCCCCAAGCCCGTCGAGCCCAAACCGAGCCGCGACGAGATGACCTTTGCCCAGCGCATGGTCACCTCCAAGGAGCCTACGGGCGAGAATGAGATTCCCGGCATGGCTCCGGCTCAAAAAATCATCATCGTGCTCGCCCTCATCGCGTTTATCGTCTTTATGGCCTACACAATCACGGGCAGCATGGGCCTGCACTAACCTGTTCGCGCCGGGCTCCATGCCCGCACGTCCGCCTCGCCCAACCCTCAGCCTCTGCACAACACATCCGAAAGGTCGCCCCATGGCTTTGACCGACATCTCGCATCCCACCGACATTGCAATGCTCACCGATCTGTACGAGCTCACTATGGCCCAGGGCCTGTGGGAGAGCGGCAAGGCTAATGAGCAGGGTTGTTTTACCGCGTTTTACCGCGACCATCCCTTCGGCAGCGCGTATGCCGTCATGTGCGGCACCGCCGAGCTGCCCGAGCTGGTCGAGAACCTGCGCTTTACGCCCGAGGACATCGACTATCTAGCTTCGCTCCAGGCTCCGGCCGGCGGCGCGATGTTTAAGCCTGCATTCCTCGACTACCTGCGCAACTTCCGTGCGCACGTGAACATTGACGCCGTGCCCGAGGGCGAGCTCGTGTTTCCGCGCGAGCCCATGGTGCGCGTCACCGGCCCGTCGTTGGAGTGTCAGCTGCTCGAGACCGCGCTGCTCAACATCGTCGGCTTCCAGACGCTTGTTGCCACCAAGACGGCGCGCGTGGTACTGGCCGCCGATGGTCGCCCCGTTGCCGAGTTCGGCTTGCGTCGCGCCCAGGGTCCCGATGGCGGTCTGGCCGTCGCCCGCGCAAGCTATGTGGCCGGCTGCTCCTCTACGTCCAATGTGCTCGCCGGTCGCCGCTACGGTATTCCCGTCTTTGGCACGCATGCGCACAGCTGGGTCATGAGCTTCGATTCTGAGCTCGAGGCCTTCCGTGCCTTTGCCAAGTCGAGCCCTAAGAACTGCACGCTGCTCATCGACACCTACGATGTGCGTGAGGGCTGCGAGCATGCCATTACGGTTGCCAAGGAGATGGAGGCGGTGGGCGAGCGTCTGTCGGCTATTCGCATTGACTCGGGCGACCTCGCCAAGCTCTCCAAGTATGTTCGTGGCCGTTTTGATGCCGAGGGCCTGCCCTATGTGGGGATCTCGGTCTCCAATGACTTGGACGAGTACACGATTCAGTCGCTGCTCGACCAGGGCGCGCCCATCGATAGCTTTGGCGTGGGCACCAAGCTCGCGACCTGTTACGATCAGCCGGCGTTGGGCGGCGTGTACAAGCTTTCGGCCCGCCGTGCGAGCGACGCGGAGCCGTGGACGCCGGTGGTGAAGCTTTCCGAGCAGCCCTACAAGCGTACGATTCCCGGCGTGCAGCGCGTGCGACGCTATTACGACGGCTTTGGCGGCCCGGTTTGCGACATGATTTATGACGAGGACCATCTGGCAGGGGAGGGCGCCGCGCGCGGCAATACCCTTGTGGCCGTGAACGATGCCGCCCTGGTGACCGATGTGTCCGAGCTCGAGTATCGTGAGCTGCTGGTGCCGATCGTGCGCGACGGCAGCGCGGTGGCTCCGCGTGAGAGCATCGAGGACGCGCGCGAGCGCTGTGCCTGGGCGCTCGATCATCTGGACGCCGCTTTCAAGCGCTTCCTGTACCCGCAGACCTACGTGGTGGGCATGGAGCAGGGCCTGGCCCAGGTGCGCGACGAGCTCGTGCGCAAGAACATGGCCGCGGCTTCGGCCTTCCCCTGGGCAAAATGATCCGAAGGGGACGGAGGAACACGGATTATTTTCTCGCTCGCCCGTTCGCCCGAACGCTCGACATTCGATTGGTTTGACGCATGACGACTTCTTATAAAACGATGGTGGTAAAGATCGGCTCGTCCACGGTGGTGGGCGCCGACGGCAAGGTCAACCGCGCGTTTATCGGTGGCCTGGCCGATCAGGCCGCGGCCCTGCGCAAGCTCGGCTGGCGCTTGGTCGTGGTGAGCTCCGGCGCCATTGCCTGTGGCTATCCCGTGCTGGGCTTCGACCGCAAGCCGGTCGGCGATCTGCCGAGCCTGCAGGCATGCGCGTCGGCCGGCCAGTGCATCATCTCGTCGGCCTACGACGAGGAGTTCCATGCGCGTGACCTGCTCACCTCGCTCGTGCTGCTCACGCGCCACGACACGGCGCGTCGCACGTCCTACCTGCACGCGCGCGACGCCCTGCTGCGCCTGGTGGAGCTTGGCGTGGTGCCGGTCGTCAACGAGAACGATACCGTTACCGTCGATGAGATCAAGTTTGGCGACAACGACACACTGGCGGCGCTCGTAAGCTGCTTGGTTTCGGCGGACCTGTGCGTGACACTGTCCGACATCGACGGCCTCTACACCGCCAATCCGCACGAGGACCCGACGGCCGAGTTTGTCCCGGTCGTGCATAAGATCGACGCCAAGATTATCGCCTCGGCGGGCGATTCTTCCACATCGGTGGGTACGGGCGGCATGATTACCAAGATTCGCGCGAGCCGCATTCTGATGACGGCGGGCATTCAAAGCGTGATCTGCTCGGGCGAGGAGCCCGATGCGCTCGTGCGTCTGGCCCGTGGCG
>CATXML010000094.1 GCA_958372035.1 uncultured Collinsella sp.
TCGGGGTGGATGATGCGCTCAACCGAGGACTTCACCAGTTCAACGCCAATCAGCAGCACGAGCGCCGCCACGACCAGACCCGAGAGATACTCGTAGCGGCCATGTCCGTAAGGATGCTCGGGGTCGGCCGGCTTGCCCGCCAGCTTAAAGCCAAGCACGCTCACGATGTTCGAGCTGGCATCGGACAGGTTGTTCATGGCGTCCGCCACAATCGCAACCGATCCCGACAGCACGCCAATTGCACCCTTCGCAGCGCAAAGCGCAACATTGGCGAGAATACACACTATGCCCGTCAACGTTCCCACGCGCGCACGGTCGCCCTGCGCACGACGAACAATCCACTCGACCATCCTCATCAGTCCCCACGGTACTACCTATATATCTATTGCTCAAACGGATTGTAGTGTAGCCACTTTGTCCTCCAGATACAAAAAGGCCGCAGCCCACACGGGCCGCAGCCTTGGAATATGACAAAGGAATCGTCCTTTTGTCGCACAGATTTATGCGCTTGCTTCAGCAGCGCTCGCCACTGTTTCGAGCGAATCAGCTGCGTCTTCTGCCGCCTGCATCTTTGTCGGCACCACGCCAAAACAGCAGCTCAGCGCCGCAGACACCGCAAATGCCACACCGCCGGCAACACAGCACCACAGCAGGTTCGAGATGCCGCCCGTGGCAAAGCCAATGACCATAAGAACATTCGTCATACCGATGGTATAAGCCGTAACGTGGCCTACGGCCGCAACAAGGCCTCCGACGGCGCCGCCAACGGCCATGCACGTCAGACACCTGCCATATTTAAAGCCGCATCCGTACAGCGCTGGCTCGCTTACGCCGCCAAGAATACCCGAGATTGAATAGCCCAGCATGAGCGCCTTCTCGTCCTTATCCGCAACGCGGAGCGACGCGCCAAAGGGCATACCCCAAACGGCGAACGTTGCCATCGTCGCGGCGATCAGGATGCACGAATCCGTTCCCACACTCATAAACTGCGCATAGGCGAGCGATAGGACAACGTTGCTGACACCCGCGATCTTAAGAAACTCCCAGCCCGCGGCAAGCCCCATGAGCGTGAGCAGCGACACGATGCCACCGGAATTGCCAAGCATAAACATAAGCTGTCCCAACAGCATGCCCAGATAGCTGCCTGCCGGCGCCGTAACACACAGCGACACCGGAACCATGACAAGCATGGTTGCAAACGGTACAAAAGAAAACGCCACAGCCTGAGGGATAGTGCGCTTAAAGAAACGCTCCACCTGCCATAGCACGGGCACCGAGATGAGGACCGGAATAACAGTCGTCGTGTAATCGTTGACCGGCGCGGGAAGCAGACCATACACGGAAGTCATCGATGCCCCCGCCGTCGATGCGGCATCGACGAGCTTAAGCAGATCGGGCGCAATCAATACGCCGCCCAGCATCATGCCCAGCTGCTCCGAGCAACCGAGCTGGCGGGCAGCGGCCCAACCAAGATAGATGGGCAAAAAGTAATAGCCAGCGTTATACAGCCAGCTGTAAAACAGGCGATAGATTTCGGAATCGGCAGGCCATAGACCAAGCATGCCTTCGCCCATAATGACGGCAACGGTGCGGAACAGCGCCGCGCAGACAATAAACGGCAACGCCGACATCATGCTTTTGGACAGATAGTCCACCACGGCCATGGCGTTTGATGAAACCGTCGTTGTAAACGAGGTGTTAGAAACTTGTGACATGGAACGCCTTTCCCAATGTGACATGCGGACTGTCCCTTTGTCACATCGTGCGGTACTGACCGATTGCGCGGTACTTTTCGTAGCGGAGGTTTGTGAGGGTCGCGTCGTCGAGCTGCCCAAGCGTATCGAAGGCATCAAATGCCGAGGACATGACGACACCGGCGATCTCCTCATGCGACAGGCCCCTATCGTCAACAATGCCGTCGATGATGCCGAGCGCCAACAGATCGGGGGCCGTGAGCTTAAGCGCCTCAGCGGCCTCATTCGCGCGCTCGGTATCCTTCCACAGGATCGACGCACAGGCCTCGGGGCTCACGACCGAATAGGCCGAGCTTGAGAGCATCAGGATGCGGTCGGCCACGGACAGCGCCAGCGCGCCACCAGAGCCGCCCTCGCCTGTCACCACCGAGACAATCGGCGTCTTAAGGCCGCTCATCTCCATGAGATTCTGGGCAATCGCCTCGCCCTGGCCGCGCTCCTCGGCACCGATGCCGCAAAACGCGCCCGAAGTATCAACCAGGCACAGAACCGGCCGACCAAACTTTTCGGCCTGGCGCATCAGACGACGCGCTTTGCGGTAACCCTCGGGATGCGCCATGCCAAAGTTGCGGCGCATACGCTCTTTGGTCGTGGTGCCGCGCTCGATGGCGATAACCGTCACGGGTCGCCCGTCTTTCCAGCCGATGCCGCCCACCACGGCAGCGTCGTCGCCAAAGTAACGGTCGCCGTGCAGCTCTACGAATCCGTCGAGGCCCAACGAGATCATCTCGCCTGCCGTGGCGCGGTTCGCCGAGCGAGTCTGTTTGACGATTTCGAGCGCGCTTTTTGGTGCGGCCGAGCGCTTAAACAAGTGTCCCAGCTTTTTGTCGCGACGACCCGTATGCACGATCTCATGCGGTGCCCCCAGGCCGGGCGCGTGCCCTTCGTGCAGCGCCAGCAGCTCGCCTACCGTGAGCGCAATCTCACCACGCGGAACAACGGCATCGCAAAAGCCGTGCTCCAGCAAAAACTCGGAGCGCTGAAATCCCTTGGGCAGGCGCTTGTGCATGTTCTGCTCGATCACGCGCGGGCCGGCAAATGCCGTCAGGGCATCGGGCTCGGCCAGGATAATGTCGCCCTCCATGGCAAAGCTCGCGGTTACGCCGCCGGTCGTGGGGTCGGTGAGCACCGTGATATACAGGCCGCCCGCCTCGCTGTGGCGCCTAACCGCCGCAGAAATCTTGGCCATCTGCATAAGCGATGTCACGCCCTCTTGCATGCGCGCACCGCCCGAAACGGTAAAGCCGACAACTGGCAATCCCAGCTCGGTCGCATGCTCAAATGTGCGACAGATCTTCTCGCCCACCACGGAGCCCATCGAGCCCATCATAAAGTTGGCATCCATAAAGAAGAGCGCGGTATCGCAACCGCAGATTTTGCCCCTGCCGCACACAACGGCATCGCGCTCGCCCGAACGCTCGCTCACGCTCTTGAGTTTGTCGGCATAACCGGGAAACGAGAGGAAGTCCTCCGACGCCAGATTAGCATCCCATTCCTCAAACGTGCCCTCGTCGACCGTCATGCGCATACGGTCGCGCCCACTCACGCGAAAGTGCTTGCCGCAACGGGGGCACACCTCGAGGTTGTCGTGCAGGCGTGCCTCATCGATCACACGGCGGCACTCCGGGCATTTGACAAACACGTGGCGCGCGGGGAACTCGGCGCACGACTCGGTTATCGGCCCCTCAAGGACATTGACCGTCTTCGCTTTTCTATTCATCAGCATAGAGATGCCCCATCAGATCGGTGTGATACATGCCCGACAAAAACTCGTCGTTTGCCAGCACGTCGAGCTGAAGCTCGCTATTTTCGCTCACGCCCTCAATCACGAGCTCGCCCAGGGCCGAGCGCATCTTGCGAATGGCACCGTCACGCGTGGGCGCGCACACGATGAGCTTGCCGAGCATGGAGTCGTAGTACGGCGGAACTTTCGCTCCGGTAAACATGGCGGAATCCCAGCGCACGCGCGGACCACCCGGCACACGCAACGCGGTGACCGTTCCACATGACGGTAGAAAGTCCGGCGTTTCGGCATTGATGCGGCACTCCATGGCGTGGTTGCGGACCGGTACGTCCTCCTGCTCAAAGGGCAGAGGCTGGCCGGCAGCCACGCGCAGCTGCCACTTAACCAAGTCGGTATCGGTCACAAACTCCGTAACCGGATGCTCCACCTGCAAGCGCGTGTTCATTTCCATAAAGTAGAAATTGCCGTCATCTGAGTACAGAAACTCGATGGTGCCAGCGCCCTCATAACCGACGGCACGAGCCAGGTCGCGCGCGGCCTTGTGCATGCGCGCGCGAATATCATCGCGTCCGTCGAGGCACGGCGCGGGGCTCTCCTCGATCAGCTTTTGGTTGCGGCGCTGCACCGAGCACTCGCGCTCGCCGAGCGAAAACACATGGCCCTGCTTATCGGCCATAATCTGTACCTCAACGTGATGCGCCGGCGCGACGAACTTCTCCATGTAGCACTCGCCGTCGCCAAAAACGGCCTCACCCTCGGCACGCGCCTCGATGAACGCCTTTGCCGCATCTTCCACGCGCTCGACCTTGCGAATACCGCGACCGCCGCCGCCCGCGCGCGCCTTAATAAGCACGGGGCAGCCGATGCGCTCGGCCTCGGCCGTTGCTTCCTCGGGGCTTTTGAGCAAATCGCAGCCCGGCACGATGGGCACGCCCGCAGCAGCGGCCGTTCGGCGTGCGGCGTCCTTGTCGCCCATGCTGTCGATCACCTCGGCCGAAGGACCGACAAACGCCAGACCGAACTTGTCGCAGTCGCGCACGAAGCTCGCCTTCTCGGAAAAGAAGCCATAGCCGGGATGAATTGCCTTAGCTCCCGACTTTACGGCACAGGTGAGCACGGCATCGTCGTTGAGGTAGCTCTCGGCAAGACGCGGGCCGCCGATGCAATACGCCTCGTCGGCAAGCTGCACGTGTAGCGCGTCCGCATCGGCCGTGGAATAAACGGCGACGGTCTTGATGCCCATATCGCGGCACGCGCGGATAACACGGACCGCGACTTCTCCGCGGTTGGCGATGAGCACTTTGTCGAACATGAAGCCTTCCTTAACTTTCGTGCATGAGTGCAAAAGACATATCGGCGCGGCAGCAAACCTCACCGTTGACGCTCGCAGTACCCGTCGCAAAGCGGAACGGCCCGCGCGCACGCGTGATGGTGCACACCAGATCAACCGTGTCGCCCGGGCGCACCGGACGCTTAAAGCGCACCTTATCGAGGCTCGTATAGAACGGCGTCGCGCCGCGCGCCTCCTCGTCGCCCATCAGCAGCACGCAACAGTTTTGGGCGAGCATCTCGCACTGAATCACGCCGGGGACTACCGGGTTTCCCGGAAAATGCCCCTGCAAATAGTACTCGTCACCCGTAATCGTGATCTTGCCGTGGGCCTCGTCGCCCACCAGCTCGGCCTCGTCGAGCAAAAGCATCGGTTCGCGATGCGGCAACAGCTTCTTGAGCTCTTCTTTGTTCATGGACATCACCTATCCGATCCTCATAAGGCAACTGCCGAACTCCACGAGGTCGCCGTCGGCCACGCAGATCTCGAGCACCTCGCCGTCTGCCTCTGCCGTTACCTCGTTGAGAACCTTCATGGCCTCGATGATGCAGAGGGTCTCACCGGCCTTGACCTTGGAGCCCACGTGCACAAACGGCTCGTCGCCCGGCGCCGGGGCAGCATAGAAAACGCCGACCATGGGAGCGGTCACCTCGGTGCCCTTGGGCTCCGGTGCGGCGGCAGGCGCCTGCGCGGCGGGCTCCGGTGCGGCGGCAGGCATGGCGACAGGAGCCACCGCCGGAGCAGTCACGGCACCCGGCATAGGCATGGGCACGGCAACCGG
>CATXML010000095.1 GCA_958372035.1 uncultured Collinsella sp.
GCCGCCACGGGTGCCATGGCGCTCGCCCTTGCTCTGACGGGCTGCGGCTCGTCCAACGCCACCTCTGGTTCTGATGCCGGTTCCAGCAGCTCTGACGACGCTAAGGTCGAGAAGGTCGACGGCTCCAAGGAGTACGCACTCGTCAAGGACGGCACGCTGACCGTCGGCACCTCTGCCGAGTACGCCCCGTTTGAGTACAAGGACGACAACGGCGATTATCAGGGCTTTGACCTTGAGCTTATCAAGGCTATCGGCGACAAGCTGGGCCTGGATGTCGAGTACGTCAACAATGACTTTGACACGCTGGTTCCGGGCGTCGCTTCGGGTGCCAAGTATGACGTCTCCATCGCGGCTATCACTGACACGCCCGAGCGTGAGAAGGAAGTCACTTTCTCCGATTCCTACTACATGGACGATCAGGCCATCGTGACCAAGGTCGATAACGCCGACATCACGGCTGACAACTACAGCGAGAAGCTCAACAACGCCGACGCTACCATCATCGTCCAGTCTGGCTCGACCGCCGAGGCCTTTGCCCAGGAGAACTTCCCCAAGGCCAAGATTGTTCCCTACAAGGATGCTACCGAGTGCTTCAGCGCCTTGCAGTCCGATAAGGGTGACGCCGTAGTCACCAACCGCTCCGTTGCCAGCCAGCTGACCGCCGAGCAGTTCAACACCTGCCAGACCATCAAGCAGATCAGCACCGGCGAGGAGTACGCCATCGCCATCAACCAGGGCAACACCAAGCTCAAGGACGACATCAACCAGGCCATCAAGGACCTGACCGATGACGGTACCGTTGACGCCCTCATGGCTAAGTACAACATCAAGTAAAATAGCTACTTGATTGTGCGCGGGCCCTTTCCGTTTTGCGGAGAGGGCCTTTGCGCTTCTCTTGACGGAGAGTGTTTCCGTCTCGTTTTGCCGGCAACTTCTACGATAGGAGCCACCTTGTCTCGACTGAACAAAGGGGCCGCGGAGCAGCGTTTTTCACTGCCCGCCTTGCTCCAAAAGCTAGCCTGCGTCATGGCCGTGGCGCTCGCGCTGGTGTGCGCGGGGGCATATGCGCCCACGACCGCCCAGGCGCTTGAGACCGCAAAGATTACCGCCCGACCCAACACCGGTTCGGGCAGCGCTGTGGTCGGCGGCACCGAGACGCGCATTACCTGGGAAGTTCAGGCCGATGCCGACGAGGAGCTGAGCGGTCTTTCTTTGACGTTTGTCGACGGCACGACGTTTGGTACCGATGACACGCGATTGACGATGCTCTCGGGCGAGGACCTCATGGATCGTACGCCCATGAAACCCACGTGCAAGGCTGACGGCCAGACGCTCAAGATCGATTTTGGCGAGACGGCGCCTGCCGGCGGCTTTTTCCGTGTCGAGGTTTACGGCGTGACCTTCCCCGTCGAGGGCGGCGATGAGGCCTTTAGCGGCACCTATACGCTCGCCGACGGGTCGACCAAGAAGATCTCCAAGATTCCGTCGGTGGAGATCAAGGGCGTGACGGCCTTCGATAACTTCTTGGCCGACCTTAAAGAGCAGCCGTGGGTCGAGGCCTGGAACTCCAATATGTTCCTGCGCCTGTTCCTGAACCCGGTCATTTTGGTCCAGAGCCTGCCGATCGTCTTTAAGGGCTTCCTCATGTCGCTCTCGATCGTGCTCGTGGCGTTTCCGCTGGCAATTCCCTTCGGTTTTGCCCTGTCGCTCATGCGCATCTCCAAGTCGCGCATCCTGCGCTGCCTCGCCGGCATCTACGTGAATATCATTCGCGGTACGCCGGCGTTCCTGCAGATCTACATCGCGTTCTTCGGTCTGCCGTTGGCCGGCGTCAAGGTGGACGACTATGTCTTGGGCGTTATCGTCATGGCCATGAACTCGTCTGCGTACCTGTGCGAGATCTTCCGTGCCGGTATTCAATCAATCCCCAAGGGCCAAAACGAGGCTGCTCGCTCTCTGGGCATGAATGCCTTCCAGACGCTGCTCTACGTTATGATTCCGCAGACGTTCCGCAATGTTTTGCCTACGCTGACCAGCGAGTTTATCTTGCTTTACAAGGATACGTCGCTGCTTGCCGCCGTGGGTGTGGTCGAGATCGTCATGAACGCCCGTACCATCGTGGCCACGACGGGCTCCATTACACCGTACGTGGTTGCCGCTCTGTTCTATCTGGTCATCACCCTGCCGCTCGCTCGCTTGGTGAGCGGTCTTGAGGCGAGGCTTCTGGGCACGGCCGAGACCAAGAAGAAGCGTCCCGCCAAGAGCGCCGGACAGGTTGTCGCGACGCCCGCCGATCACATCGCCGGTCTGTAAGGAGGTCCTATCATGAGCGAAACCAATAACTCGAACGAGGTCGTCGTCAGTATCAAGAACCTCCAGAAGGCCTTTGGCGACAACGTGGTCCTGCGCGATATCGATCTGGATGTGCACAAGGGTGAGGTCGTTGTGGTCTTGGGCCCCTCGGGCTCGGGCAAGTCGACGATGCTTCGCTGCATCAACCGTCTGGAGCATCCCACGAGTGGCTCGATTGTCGTTGAGGGCGTGGACGTGTGCGCCAAGGGTGTCGACCTTAACAAGGTACGTACGCATCTGGGTATGGTGTTCCAGCAGTTCAATTTGTTCCCGCACCTCTCAGTCAAAAAGAACGTCATGCTCGCGCAGCAGAAGGTACTCAAGCGCAGCAAGGAAGAGGCCGAGAAGATTGCCGTCGAGGAGCTGACCAAGGTCGGTCTTGCCGAGCGCATCGACTTTATGCCGAGCCAGCTCTCGGGCGGTCAGCAGCAGCGCGTGGCGATCGCCCGCGCCCTGTCGATGAACCCGCACGTCATGCTCTTTGACGAGGCCACCTCGGCGCTCGACCCCGAGCTCGTGCGCGACGTCCTGGGCGTCATGCGCGACTTGGCGCGCGACGGCATGACCATGATCGTCGTGACGCACGAGATGGGCTTTGCCCGCGATGTCGCCGACCGCGTCGTCTTTATGGACGGCGGCGTCATTGTGGAAGAGGGTACGCCGAGTGAGGTCTTCGACCACCCCAAGAGCGAGCGCACCAAGGCGTTCTTGGGCAATATTTCGTAGCCGGCTGATGTAACTGCCGTTACAAAAGAGCGGGGCTGGACTTGAATCCAGCCCCGCTCTTTTGTAGGGATGGGGATGCGCTTTGATGCAGGCTCTCTTGGAGACCCCGGGCTCGTTACGCGAGCTCGGCTCCGAGGGCCTTGCAAGCGGTCTCGCCCTCGTCGTCGGGCGCGTCGTAGCAGATGGTGGAGTCCACGACGTTGACGCCGGTCTCGTCGGCGTCGGCCTTCCAGTTGTCCATCCACTCGCCTTCGGCCCACGAATAGGAGCCAAAGAGGACGACCTTCTTGTCGCCGAGAGTCTCCTTGACCTCGTCCCACATCGGCTGGAACTCATCGTACTCGAGTTCCTCGGAGCCCATGGCGGGACAGCCGAAGGCGAAGGCATCATATTCGGCGGCCTTGTCGGCAGAGAAGTCGGCGCAGGGGATGACCTCGGTCTCGGCACCCGCGGACGTGGCGCCTTCGGCGACGAGGTTTGCCATGGCCTCGGTGTTGCCCGTGCCGCTCCAGTAGACGACGGCGATCTTGCTCATGTTGAGTCCTTTCAGTTGTGCGGCAGGTTGCCGCGGCTTCTATGTTCTATCGGGTTGCCTGGGCAAGTTGCGCCAAGCTGCAGCCCTGCTGATAGACAAAGGTGAGGTATTGAGTGCAAGCGCGGTAGGCGTCAAACATCGCAAGCGCTTGCTCGACATTCGTGTAGACCTTCCAAGCTCCAAAGACCTTGTAGTTCTCGCCGCGCTGGACGATAAACTCGTGCACGTCGTCGTAGGGATATCCAAGGAAGTAGCCTATTTCGTGCGGAAACTCGCAGGTGCAGTCGTTGCTGCAGCTAGCTTGCTGGGGTAGTGCGCATCGAGTCTGGCTACAAGCGCATTCCGCGACGTTATTGCTCGCGAGCGTGATGCGTGATGCCAAATGCACAAGGCATGTCGAAAGGTCTCTCGTGTCGTAGCCTTCCGAGGCGAGCGCTGTTTGGGCGCGAGGGTCTGCGAAATAGGTGGCGAGGCTTTTGGCTCGGTACACGTACACGAGTGCTCCGCAGGGCCGCCAGACCAAAACACTCAGGTGGATGCCGAGCGGGTCAAGCTCGCGATTGCACTGGGCGATAACGTTGAGCAGGCGTGCTCGGCGTTCTGCGATGGTTTCGGTTGTGGTCGAGCCGTTCTCGTGGGCGTAGGTGCCTGGATAGGTAAAGAGCGATGCCGGCTTGATGCCCGCGAGCGTGGGAGAGCAGTTGCGCACGACCGCTGCCTGAAACGTTGGGATGTCTATGGTTCGAGTCACGACGCTCCTTACGGATCTAAACTGTTAGCCTAGGAAAACTTATACACGAAAGTAAGCCTTGGTCAACTAAAAAGTTTGAAGAGGGAAACTAATTGACCGAACGGACATGATTTTGGGTTAAGATGGGAACACCCCATGGGGGTATCTAGATAGGGCTACTTGAAAGGGGAACGCATGAGTGACTTGCTCAACCCTGCGAATCTCATCGTGCTGGCCGTCATTGCCGTCGGCATGTTTTTTGGGCTGCGTCGCATTGCGGCGTCGACGCATGGAAAGAGCTGTTGCAGTGATGGCGCGAGCGGCAAGAAAGCCAAGAAGGTTGTGGTGGCAGACACCGACGAGTCCCACTATCCCTATAGCGATGAGCTGCTCATCGGCGGCATGAGCTGTGACGGCTGCGCTCAGAACGTAGCCAATGCCCTCAATGCACTGGACGGCGTGTGGGCTACGGTGACGTATGCGGACCACACAGCACGCGTACGCTCGAAGCTCCCGGTTGATCGCGACACACTCGAGACGGCGGTGAGGGGCGCGGGCTATTACGTTATGAAAATGTAGGCGTTGCCCTCTCCGGTGGATACCGGCCTCCTGCTCATTGCGACTATCGACATCCAAAAATTTGCGTAAAAAATAACCTTTAGATGCGGTAAAAGTGGAGTTTGGTGACGGTTTGCGCGGAATTCGCTACCAATCGAGCATCTATTAACCCGTCCAAAAAATTACAGGTGTATATTTATACGCTGATTATTGCTGTGCTCAGATTGCAATTAACCGTGGACAGAAATGAAGAATGCTAAAGCTGGGCTTTAGGACAGGGGAGGTTATAGCCTTATGAGACGAGTGGGAGCACTTGGCTTGGTGGCAGCGCTTGCCGCTATCTTGGTATCGCCGCTGCCGGCGCATGCCGAAGACGCTTCGGGTGCCGTTACCTACAATGCGGGAAATGGATATTCCTTTGAGAAGCTCTCGCATCCTACGGTAGGAACGTCGCAGCCGGATGGTATCGTCGACTACCAGGGTAACGGTGCCGTTGCCGTTCCGGGCGCCGATGGTAACACGGCCAACAACGAAGGCGATCGCGGCCAGAGCTACACTTGGGCGGCTGCGAGCTATGGTGACTGGCTTTATGTGGGCACCTGCTATGCGGCGATGGGCAACACACTGACGCTCATGAACGGCATGCTGGGCGATTCCTTTGATGCCGAGACCATGCGCCTGACGCTGGAGGCCA
>CATXML010000096.1 GCA_958372035.1 uncultured Collinsella sp.
ACGTTGCCCGAGGCTTCCTTAATACCCATGATGTTGGGGTGCGCGGCCAAGCGCTCTACGTTGCGCTCGCTGATGCCGCAGCCGCAGCGGCCGGGGATGTTGTACAGGATGCAGGGGATATCTACGGCATCGGCAACGGTCTTAAAGTGCTGGTAGATGCCCTCCTCGTTGGACTTGTTGTAGTAGGGGGTAATGAGCAGCAGGCCGTCGGCGCCCAGGCCCTGATAGGTGAGCGACTTGGTGAGCATGGTCTGCGTGGAGTTGGAGCCCGAGCCGGCGATGACGGGGACACGGCCTGCAACCTGCTTGACCACCGCGGCGACAACGGAGTTGTCTTCATCGTCAGTCATCGTGGCGCTCTCGCCGGTGGTGCCCAGGGTGAGGATGGCGTCGGTACCGTTTTGCAGGTGGAAATCGATAAGGCGCTCGAGCGCGTCAAAGTCGACGCTTCCGTCCTTTTTAAACGGCGTGACGAGGGCGACGATCGAACCCTCGAGGTTGCGGATATCCATGTTCTTCTCCTTCGCTTCCGCGATCTGGATGCGTTTGTTCCACTGAGCGGCGACGGCCAGACGCTCGTCCTGGGCGCGACGGCGGGCACTTTCGGCGCGCGACTTGGCCAGCAGCTCTCGGCCGCTCGGCAGCACGTCGAGCGTGGCAAAGTAATCGCCCGGGCGCTCAGCGCGGCGGATGAGGTCGGCCGATCCGTCGGGGCGCAGCAATACCTCGGCGGAGCGCAGGCGTCCGTTGTAGTTGTAGCCCATGGAGTAGCCGTGCGCGCCGGTATCGTGGATCACGAGCACATCGCCCATGTCGATATGCGGCAGCTCGCGATCGATGGCGAACTTGTCGTTGTTCTCGCACAGATTACCCGTGATGTCGTAGGTGTCCGTAACGGGCGCTGTGGTCTTGTCGGCGCCACCCGGCTGGCCCATCACCGTGATGTGGTGGTAGGCACCATACATGGCAGGGCGGATCAGGTCGACGGCGCTTGCGTCGACACCGATATAGTCCTTGTAGATCTGCTTTTCGTGGATGGCCTTGGTGACCAGGCAGCCGTAGGGCCCCATCATAAAGCGGCCCATCTCGGTGCAGATGGCCACATCGCCCATGCCGGCAGGAACCAGGATCTCGTCGTATGCCGCGTGTACGCCTTCGCCGATGGCGTGAATGTCGTTGGCCTGCTGCTCGGGCAGATAGGGGATACCGACGCCGCCGGATAGGTTGATGAAGGCGACGTGTGCGCCGGTCTCGCGCTCCAGGCGCACGGCAAGCTCAAAGAGGATGCGCGCGAGCTTGGGGTAGTAGTCGTTGGTGACGGTGTTGCTGGCAAGGAATGCGTGGATGCCAAAGCGCTCGGCGCCCTTGGCCTTGAGCGTGCGGAAGGCCTCGAAGAGCTGCTCGGTGGTCATGCCGTACTTGGAGTCGCCCGGATTGTCCATGATGCCGTTGGAGAGCTGGAACAGGCCGCCTGGATTAAAGCGGCAACTGACCGTCTTGGGGATTGGCCCCGCAACGTGCTCAAAGAACTCGATGTGGCTGATGTCGTCAAAGTTGACGATGGCACCCAGTTTGTCGGCGAGCTCAAAGTCGGCAGCCGGCGTATCGTTGGACGAGAACATGATGTCGTGTCCCGTGATACCCAGCGAGCGGGCGATCATGAGCTCGGTATAGCTCGAGCAATCGCAGCCGCAGCCGTATTCGTTGAGAATGGAGATGAGCGCCGGGTTGGGGTTGGCCTTGACGGCAAAGTATTCCTTAAAGCCCGGGTTCCATGCAAAGGCGTCGCGCACTTCTTGCATGTTGCGGCGGATGCCCGCCTCGTCGTATAGATGAAACGGCGTGGGGAACTGCTCGACGATATGCTCGAGCGTCTCCTTGTCCACAAACGGCTGCTTGGCCGCATATGCCTCGTTGGGGGTCAATGCCATGTCCCGTAAACCTCGCTATCCAGACGGCGCCATCTGCGCATCGAATCCGCATAGCGTGGACCCAATGTCCGGATAGCGCTCCCGCATTGCTGCAGACAGTCCTGTGGGTGTTTCCCACAGGCCCACCAGGTTGTTCGTGCCCGAAAAACCCAGTTCGGCGGGTTTCGCCTCCCCACGGGGTCAAAGCCTGCCGGCTCGCCCGCGGTTCTTCGTGCCCGCGCCTCTATCAAGTGGTAACGACCCTACCACGTTGCACTTTACCAAACAAGAGTATTCGTATATAACGTTTAAAAAATGCAGGGATATGCTGGAAATAAGGGTATGGCAATCTTGCGGCACAATAGATAGCAACCGGCGCACACCAATGAAAGGAACCTCTATGACCGAGCTCCAAGAACTCCGCCGCTATCGGCGCGACTTGCACAGGATCCCGGAGCTCGACTTCGATCTTCCGCAGACGATCGCCTATATCGAGGGTGTGTTGGCGCCGCTCGCCTGCGATGTGACCCATCCGTGTCCCAGCTGCGTCTGCGCTTTCTTCGACGCTGGCGTTGGTGCCGCGCATGCCACGGCGATTCGCGCCGACATGGATGCGCTGCCCATTGTGGAGGCGACGGGCGCGGCTTTCGCCTCGTCTCATCCCGGCAAGATGCACGCTTGCGGGCACGATGGGCACATGGCCATGGCGCTTGCCGCAGCGACGTATGTCGACCGTGCGATTCGCGAGCGGCCGGGTGTCATTAAGCGTAACGTGCTCTTTGTGTTCCAGCCTGCCGAGGAGACGACCGGTGGTGCCAAGACGGTATGCGAGAGCGGTGTGTTCGAGCGCTATGGTGCCGACCGTATCTTTGGCTTTCACGTGTGGCCCGACCTTCCCGCCGGCACGCTGGCGAGCTGTCCTGGTCCATTGCTAGCGCGTTCGAGCGAGACGCATGTGCACATTCACGGGATGAGCATCCATATCGCCAAGACCTATGGCGTACCGGTCGAGGAGTCGCACGATGCCGCATTGGCGGCAGCGAAGTTTTTGGTTGCCGAGCGCGAGCTGATGGACGAGTTGGGCGCCGACGAGCCCTGTATCGGTAAGTTTGGTCTGCTGCGGGCCGGTACGGTTTGCAACGCGGTGGCGGGGGAGGCCCATGTGGCCGGAAGCCTGCGTGTGTTTACGGACGACATGTTCGACCGTGCACGCGAGGGTGTGTGCCGCGTGCTTGATGAGGCATGCGCTGCAACGGGCTGCACGTACGATCTCGACTTTGCCGAGGGCTATCCGCCGGTCGACAACGACCCCGAGCTGTTTGCCCGAATCGCGCCCGCTCTGCCCGAATTGCAGCTCGTGGACGAGCCGCTGCTAATCGCCGAGGATTTCGCGTTCTATCAGCGGCATCTGCCGGGCGTGTTCTTCTTGCTGGGCACGGGCGTGCCAGAGGGCCAAGACAACCCGAGTGATTCGGATGGCTGCCCCGCCTATGCAACAAGCGCCCTGCATACCGATAGCATGCTCTTTGACGAGGAAATCCTACTCAAGGGCCTCGATGTCGACAAACGATTGCTTGGCTTGGAGTGACGATGGAGCGACGCCGACAGTCTGCCGTGTATAGTCCTGGTGGGTGTGGGTGCGGCTTGCTGCTGCTCCCGGTTATTGCTGTGAGCATTGGCGTGATGTTTGCGCTTGCTGGGCTGGCTGCGGCGGCACTCGTACTGTTTATCACTGCCATCGGCGTGACGATTTGGCTCTGCCGCAATCGCGAACGACGCCGTGCCGACGGTAAAACCAATGTCGGCTGGGTCATCTTTCTAATCATTGCGTACCTGCTGAGTGTCAGCTACCTTGTTTTCTTTGTCCTGTTGATGATCAGTGCCTTTACCGGGGAATCCGTCACGGTGGGTTGATCACCACTGGCAGACGGTCGCGCAAAGTGCGTTTGCTCGGCGCTTGGACAACTGCATTGGCCGTTTACCGCAACCTTAGCTCTCAGCTAATGAATTCAAGTTCAATCCTTCCTACGATGTGCTGTGTGCCGGCACGGTAGCCGGATCGTAGGAAGGATGAATAATGGCAAAAGAGGGAAAGAAGCCGATCGGCAAGATTGTCCTAGGCGTCATCGTGGTGCTGGTTATCGTCGGTGCCGTGGGCTCTATGGGTGGCAATTCAACCGATTCGTCTGCGAGCGATTCGGCAAAACCTGCCGAGGCGACACAGCAGGCTGAGGAGCAAAAAGAACCGCAAGAACCGTATACCATTGCTGACGAGGCTGAAGACACCTCCAATCAGTTTGCCTATAAGATCACGGGCACGCTGACCAATAACACGGACAAGGAAAAGAGCTACATTCAGATTGAGTATGTTCTGTATGATGCCGATGGCAACCAGGTTGGAACGGCTCTTGCAAACACCAATCATCTGAAGGCGGGCGGTTCCTGGAAGTTCGAGGCGCTGGGTACGGTGTCTCCCGACCAGGTTGCTAGCTGGGAGCGTTCGGACGTAAGCGGTTTCTAGCATGTTGCATGCACTGGGGGAGGTGAAGTCGTATGCCCGATAAAAAGCTGACTGAGGAGTTGCTCAATGAGCTTCTCGATGCACCGAACATCGATGGCTATATCAGGGAGCACGACTTTGCCGCCCCGTCGCTTTCGGACTACCTGAAGCAGCTGCTGCAGGAAAAGGGCTTGGAGCGCTCTCGCGTGGTTCGTATGGCCGATCTCAATGAGACCTTTGGCTATCAGATCTTTACTGGTGCGCGTCACCCGAGTCGCAATAAGGTGCTGCAGATTGCCTTTGCGATGGCGCTGACGCTCAAAGAGACCAACCGTGCGCTGACGGCTGCCGGGGTGAGCGTCCTCAACTGCAAGGATCGCCGTGATGCGATTATCATCTTTTGCATCGATCGCGGGTGCAGCCTCCAAAAGGTCAACGAGGAGCTGTATCGCTTTGGCGAGGAGACGGTGAGTTAGCGGCTGATATCTGAGCCGGCGGAGCTGCCGAACAACGATGCAAACGAACGGGGCGCAGATGCCATGGGGTGTCTGCGCCCTGCGCTATGATGGAGGCTATGGATACTCAGACCCCAACATATTCCGATGACGAGCTGACCGCAGCGCTTGCCGAGCATCTGGCGTCGCTCGATCGCGACGACAGCTATCGCGTGGAGCGTGTACTTAAGCGCTCGTCCGTTGAAACAACCGAGCTCGTGTACTTTGAAGGAACCGACGGTGGTTCGCTCGGCCCCTTTGTCCGTAAACGTATCGATGCTTCGGCTCAAATCGGCGGGGCATACGAGCGTCTGTTTGCCGCTCAGCGGGTAGGCAGGCGTTTTGAGCATCTGCCCAGAATCGTCGATTGTCGTCGTGTGGGCGACGAGCTCAACGTGGTTGTGGAATACATCGAAGGGGAGACGCTCGGGGCGCTGGTGGACCGTCTGGGAGCCACCCCCGATTATGCGCGTGAATTGTATCCTGTCCTATGCGATGCCGTGGGTGAGCTCCACGCCGGTTTTGCAATGGCGGGGGAGACGTCGGCGCCGGTGATCCATCGCGACCTCAAGCCGTCGAATATCATCGTGACGGGTGCGAGCCGTACGCTCGATGAGGGCCTGACGTTTTCATCGCTGGTGATTATCGACTTGGGGATC
>CATXML010000097.1 GCA_958372035.1 uncultured Collinsella sp.
AGGTCAATGCCGCCTTGTTTCAAGGCACCTTGCTCGCTCTGGCGGGTTTTCGCTGACTTTGCCAGAACATCGGTGTTGCCGTGGTTCAACCTGCCAAAAAGGGACAGGTTTATTTTGGCAGGTTTTATCTGGGCAAACGTTGTTGGCGCAATGGGGACTGGTTTATATGCACCAAGTTGGTGCAAAGTAGCCTGACCCCTTTGCACCAAAAAGTTGCGGTGAGATAGTGCTTGAATTGGCCTTTTTGAGGGCTAAACAGGAACTATCTCACCGCAACTGCGTTGGGGCGTTTTTGGCAACCGGCTTACTTGCTCGCGAACAACCAGATTGCGATGATCACCAGGATTGCGGCGATGATGCAGGCGATGGCTCCGGTGAATTTGACGCGTGAGTCGCGGGTTCGCTTGCGCACGTCGTCTTCGGCGGCCTCAAGTTGGGCAACTTCGCGCTCGGTCTCGGTATGCTCGGCCTTGTCGCGTGCCAAGGACCCGGCGAGCGATTCGGTGATTTCGGGATGGTCATGCACCTCGGTCGCCTGCTCGATAATCGACTGCGCATGCGCGGCATCTGCCCGGGCGTTTGCGATGGCCTGCTCTTGCTCGCGGCGTGCCTTGTCCTGCGCGGTGATCTTTTCGCGCAGCTCGCGCTGACGCGTCGCGGCGGCAGTTTTTGCGGACTGCAGCTCGTCGCGCGCGGCATCTGCCTCGGCCGTTACGGCCTGGTGCGCGCGTTTAGCGTCGGCGATGGGAGCCTGTGCCTGTTCGACGGCCTGCTCGGCGGCGGCAAGTGAATGCTCAAGATCGGCGGTCACGCGCGGAATGTCTTCCTCGGCCTTGCGGAGGGCGTCGGCAGCGTCGGAGATTTGCATAGACAACTCGCTGGTGCGCACGGTGTAATTGGCGGGATTTGCCGAAGGGTTGCGCTGCAGCTCGGCATACTCGCGACGTAAGGTCTCGAGCTGTGCGCGCGTAGCATCGGCAGTTTGTCGTGCGGCGGCGACACCGGTATCGCGCTCAGCCTTCACCTTGTCGCGGATGCGCTTGGAATCTTCGAGTCGACGAACCAGGCGGTTGCCGGTCTCGCGCGAGCTCGCCTCGCGGGCTTCCACGGCGTCGAGTGCAGCCTTCAGGCGGAGTTCGGTCGCATCGTCCTCTGCCTTCATTTGCTCGAGCTGGCCCTTGAGCTCCGTCGCTTTGGCGGCATGGACATCACGGTTAATTTCAGCTGCTGCAGCGGTCTTTTGTGCCGTGGCGATTGCCTGGCGCTGGTCGGCGATGATCTGATCGTAGCGGCCTGCGATGTCCTGGCGCGTCTCGAGCTCCTCTGCCTGGTCGGCGATACGCTGCGCAAGCTCGGACAGGTGGGCGCGGGCATCGGCGAGTGCCTTCTTGGCGGCGTTCATTTCGCGCATGGCCGACGCGCCCTGGGCGATAAAAGTGCCCACGGCGTTAGCGGTGTTTGAAACGGCGCTCCCCAGGTCGCGGCTCGTGGCGGGGGCATGCGAGGTGGTCGGGTGCGCGGCCTCGGCGGCATTCGTATCGGCAGTCTGCGGCGCGGCGATATTGCCGGTGCCGCCTTCGATCACAGAAAAGCCCGCTGCATGCGGGTCGACGGCGTCCGCGCCGATCGTGGGATGCTCGAGCTGCAGAAACGAGGGCATAGTGCTGCCCTGATCGGCAACGGGGGTCTCGCCGGGTACAAAGGTCGAGGCGGCCTCGGCAGCCTCTTCCTCTTCGGCGTCAACGTCGGCATCGGCGACAGCGTCCTTCATCGCTTTGACGGCATCCATCATGGAGTCCATGACGGCGTCGAGCTCTTCTTCCGAAGACACCTCGATGGGGCCCGCTGCTTGCGGAGCGTTCTCAGCCTTGGGCTCAGTATCGCTCGGGTCCGGCTGCTCTAGCTGCTCTTCTTTGTCTTGCTCTGCGGCGACATTTGCGTCTGCGGCCTCGTCTGCGGCGGCAGGAGCCTCCTCGACAGCGGCATCAATGCCGCCATCGCTTCTGGTGGAAGTATCGCAGTCGTCAATGGTGTCTGCGGAATTATCAATATGCTGTTGAGTCTGGGGGTCCAGCTCGTCTGTCATAGGCATGTGCTCCTCATCGTTGTTCGTCACCCTATGATAAAGTCTCGCGCCGACATCCCGCGCCCCGCAGCAAAGTTTCAAAACGTGTTCGATGACTCGTTGCGTTAACAAAAACTCGGTCGCTCTATCCAATTTTTACTTGACATTCCCTTCGCCGAAAGACGTTGCACCGTTCGCCTGCCATGGGCTTTATTTTTCACTTGAACCCGCTAAAGTTGCATGTCAGCTTTTGGCGCGTGAAGTTGGATGCGCGCAGTCGACGGGCGGGCCCGTCGCGATTTGAAAGGACTTTGTATGGGACTTTTCACTGGTAAGACCGTGATCGTCACCGGCGGCGGCAAGGCCACGCTCAAGGACGGCTCCGCTGGCTCCATCGGCTACGGCATCGATATCGCCTTTGCCAAGGAGGGCGCGAACCTCGTCATCACCGGCCGCAACGTCGCCAAGCTCGAGGCCGCCAAGGAGTCTCTCGAGGCTGAGTACGGCGTCAAGGTTCTTCCTGTTCAGGCCGATGTTTCTGCCGGTCAGGACAACGAGGCCGTCGTGCAGAACGTTATCGACAAGGCGATTGAGGAGTTCGGTCGCATCGACGCCGTTGTTAACAACGCTCAGGCCAGCGCCTCGGGTGTGACCATCGCCGACCACACTATGGACCAGTTCAACCTGGCCATTTACTCCGGCTTGTATGCCACCTACCTGTACATGCAGAAGGCCTATCCGCACCTGAAGGAGACCAAGGGCTCCGTGGTCAACTTTGCTTCGGGCGCCGGCCTGTTTGGCAACTATGGCCAGTGCAGCTATGCTGCCGCCAAGGAGGGCATCCGCGGCCTGACTCGCGTCGCCGCCAACGAGTGGGGCAAGGACGGCATCAACGTCAACATCGTTTGCCCGCTTGCCTGGACTGCTGCGCTCGAGAACTTCCAGGATGCCTATCCCGAGGCGTTCAAGGCCAACGTCCACATGCCGCCGGCGGGCCACTACGGCGACGTCGAGAAGGAGATCGGCCGCGTGGTCGTTCAGCTTTGCGGCCCCGACTTTAAGTATATGAACGGCGAGACTGTCACCCTCGAGGGTGGCATGGGCCAGCGGCCCTAACAGTTACGCGGTTCTACGAACCGCGTAACCAGTTGACGCTGCAAACCCGCCAGAGCGGCAATCTGCCTTTCAACTTCGGCGGCATGATCAAAAGATCAATGCCGCCTTGTTTCAAGGCACCTTGCTCGCTCTGGCGGGTTTTCGCTTTCGGTGCCATAGCATCGGCGTTTGTGTTGTTGACAGAAGGCCTCTCATGGGTAGTCGTTGGGGATGTTCTTAAATGACTAGTCGAAAGGGACGCTCTTGTCGGCACCTGGGGACAGTCCCTGGGTGCCGGCGGATTGGGACACTCTTTTGCAAGATGGCGCTGAAGACTGTCCCCAACGACTAGTCGTTTAATGCGCCAGTTTCTGTCGAGTCGGTGCTTCTGGCGGGTTGCTCGTATAATGGTTTGCGTATGAGCCGCAACCAAGGAGTTCCAGTTTATGGATCAAAACCTGTTTAAATTCGACCTGATCGCCGAGGACCCGACGACGCACGCGCGTGCCGGCGTGTTGCACACCCCGCACGGCGACATCGAGACGCCGATCTTTATGCCCGTGGGCACCAAGGCAAACGTCAAGGGCATCCCCACCGAGACCGTTAAGCAGCTCGGTGCGCAGATTGTGCTCGCCAACACCTACCACCTGTCCATGCGTCCCGGCGAGGACACCATCGCCGAGCTGGGCGGACTGCATAAGTTCATGAACTGGCATGGCCCCATCCTCACCGACTCGGGCGGATTCCAGGTGTTTAGCCATAACGACGCCGTCAAGCTCACTGACGAGGGCGTGCGCTTTATCGTCAATGACTACGACGGCCGCCACGTGTTCTGGACGCCCGAGGACAACATGGCAATCGCCATGAAGCTCGGCTCCGACATCTGCATGCAGCTCGATCAGTGCCCCGGCTATCCCGCCACGCGCGCCTACGTCGAGCGCGCCGTGGAGCTGTCGAGCATGTGGGCCGAGCGCTGCTACAAGGCTCACACCCGCGATGACCAGGCACTCTTTGGCATCGTCCAGGGTGGCATGCATCTGGATCTGCGCCTGCGATCGCTGCGCCATCTGGAGGAGTGCGGTGACTTCCCCGGTTACGGCATCGGCGGCTACTCGGTGGGCGAGGACCACGAGACCATGTTCGAGACGCTGGCGCCGCTGGTTTCCGAGTACATGCCTAAGCACAAGCCGCGCTACCTCATGGGCGTCGGCAACCCTACCACGCTCGTGCGCGGCGTTGGCGTGGGCATCGACATGTTCGACTGCGTGCTGCCGACGCGCACCGGCCGCATGGGCACGGCGTTCTCCAGCGAGGGTCGCCTCAACTTCCGCAATGCGCGTTTTGCGCACGACGACGGCCCCATCGATCCCACCTGCACCTGCCCGGTGTGCACGGGCGGCTACAGCCGCGCGCTCATTCGCCACATGGTCACGCAGAAGGAGATGCTCGGCGGCATTCTGCTGTCGATGCACAACATCTACTATCTGCTCAACCTTATGCAGCGGGCCCGCCAGGCCATTATCGAGGGCCGTTACGGCGCGTTCGTGAGCGACTGGATGAACAGCCCTGCGGCGGTGGATTACTAAGGACGGCGCGGACGCTTGTGAGGCGTGAGCAACGGCAAAGGTCAAGCGGCGGTCGGTCGTCGTGTTCGCTAACACGGTCTGCGTGACCGCTGACCGATGCCTTGCAAGCGTTTGATGCATCGTGGGTACCATACCGAATAGTTGATGTTCGGGCGGGTGTTTGACGCATGGCGTCGACCCCGCCCGTTCCTATTTTCGATAGGAGTACCCATGATTAAGAATGAGAACGTCGAGGGCGAGCCCGCCTACGACGAGACGTATCGCCGCGGCCCCGTGGTCATGCGCGGCCCCATGATTCCTAAGGACAACACCTACGCCAACCTGCTGGCGCCCGAGGAGTCGACTGACTGGCTGCACGCCGACCCCTGGCGCGTGCTGCGCATTCAGGCAGAGTTTGTCGATGGCTTTGGCGCGCTTGCCGAGCTCGGGCCCGCGGTGACCATCTTCGGCAGCGCCCGCACGCCCAAGACCGATCCGCTCTACAAGGCGGCGCGCACGGTCGGCCGCAAGATCGCCCAGCGCGGCGTGGCGGTTATCACTGGTGGCGGTCCCGGCATCATGGAGGCGGCCAACAGGGGAGCGGCGAGTGCCAACGGCAAGTCGGTCGGCTTGGGTATCGAGCTTCCGCACGAGCACGGGCTCAACAAATACGTGAACCTCGGTATGGACTTCCGCTACTTCTTTGTGCGCAAGACCATGTTCGTCAAATACAGCTCGGGCGCCATCGTGTTTCCCGGTGGTTTTGGTACGCTCGACGAGATGTTCGAGGTGCTCACGCTGGTACAGACGCACAAGGTTAAGCGCATG
>CATXML010000098.1 GCA_958372035.1 uncultured Collinsella sp.
GCAAACGCGAAGCGTTTGTAGCGAGCAGGCGAAGGCGCCGACAGGCGTCTGAAGCCGGTGCGGATTTGCGAAGCAAATACGCGGACGTCCCGTTGCCCGCTCCATGGAGCACAGAAGACCTCGGGACGGCCAATTCAACAAAGTCTTCCCCATCGTCTCCGTGAATCCGAGGAGATCGACCGCAGCCGGTGCGTATTTGCGAAGCAAATGCGCGGACGTCCCCATGCTCGCTCCAATTCCAAAATGTTAGGTTAATGCCTGCTGCCCATACTCGCACCCGCGCACGGTACAATGGTTGGGTTACGACCAACGTGCCAATAACCAAAAAGGAGCCGCTATGATCGATCGCTATACCCGCCCGGAGATGGGACACATCTTCTCCCTCGAGAACAAGTACGCCATTTGGCAGGAGATCGAGGTTCTGGCCTGCGAGGCCCAGGCGGAGCTCGGTAAGATTGGTATTTCCAAAGACGAGGCCCAGTGGATCCGCGATCATGCCAACTTTGAGAAGGCGAAGGTCGATGAGATCGAGGAAGTCACGCGCCACGACGTCATTGCCTTCCTGACCAACATGAAGGAATACATCGATGCCGATGTTCCCGAGGGCGACCCCAAGCCCAGCCGCTGGGTTCACTATGGCATGACCAGCTCCGATCTGGGCGACACGGCTCTGTGCTACCAGCTCACCCAGGCCTGCGACTTGATCATCGAGGACGTCAAGAAGCTCGGCGAGATTTGCAAGCGTCGCGCCTTTGAGGAGCGCAATACGCTCTGTGCCGGCCGCACTCATGGTATCCACGCCGAGCCGATGACCTTCGGCATGAAGTTTGGCTCTTGGGCCTGGGAGCTCAAGCGCGATCTGGATCGTCTTGAGGACGCCCGCAAGAATGTTGCCTTCGGCGCCATCTCGGGCGCTGTCGGCACCTACAGCTCCATCGAGCCGTTTGTCGAGGAGTATGTCTGCGAGCACCTGGGCCTGGTTCACGACCCGCTGTCCACGCAGGTTATTAGCCGCGACCATCACGCCTATCTCGCCGGTGTCCTTGCCACCACGGCGGCCACCTGCGAGCGCATCGCTACCGAGGTTCGCAATCTGCAGAAGACCGATACCCTCGAGGCCGAGGAGCCGTTCCGCAAGGGTCAAAAGGGCAGCTCCGCCATGCCGCACAAGCGCAACCCCATCACCATGGAGAAGGTCTGCGGCCTGTCGCGCGTCGTAAAGTCCAACGCCCAGGTCGCCTTCGACAACGTCGCCCTGTGGCACGAGCGTGACATTTCGCACTCCTCTGCCGAGCGCGTCGCCCAGGCCGATAGTTTCATCGCGCTCGACCACATGTTCCAGTGCCTCATCCGCGTTATCGACGGCCTGCAGTTGTATCCCGCTCGCATGATGGCCAACCTCAACAAGACTCGCGGCCTCATCTTCTCCTCCAAGGTCCTGCTGGCCCTCGTCGATACGGGCATCACCCGCGAGGATGCCTATGCTATCGTGCAGGAAAACGCCATGGCTACCTGGCACGAGGTGCAGGATTGTGTCTCCGGCCCCACCTTTAAGGAGCGCCTCGAGGCCGATCCGCGCTGCACCGTCAGCCAGGAGAAGCTCGACGAGATCTTCGATCCGTGGGACTTCCTCACCCGCATCGACACAGTCTTCGATCGCCTGGAGCAGCTGAGCTTCGAGTAGGGTTGACCTAATTCGACCGCTTACGGATACATTTCAACCATTGGCGCCTTGCCCATCTTGGGCAAGGCGCTTTTTTCGCTGTTGCACTGGCCCCCTGGTACTAAAATGAACCTTATCTGCTGTTTCGATGAAAAGAGCCGTGTGCCCAGACGTGTCAAACGAGGCGCCATCGTCTCGTCCGTGCTCATACTCCTTGTTGCCGTTTGTGCGGTCGCCCTGACGTATACCGTTCGGAGCAGCTCTACCTCATCGAGCGAAGCCGATAAAGATCTCCCGGTACTTAAAATCGGCGTTACGGATAACGATCCCTATGTGTATATCGATACCACGGGCGACTACGCTGGTATCGATATCGATATCGCACGCGAGGCTTGCAAACGTGCGGGGCTCAGGCCGCAATTCATCGACATATCTTGGAATGACCGCGATCGCCTGCTTAAAAACGGCGATATCGATTGTCTGTGGTGCGACTATTCGCCCTGTTATCGCGAAGACGATTATTACTGGACCGAGCCGTATCTAACCGTGACGGTTTCGGTTGCCGCCAAGAAAACGAGTGGTATCAAGTCCTTGGCGTATCTCGATGGCAGCAAGACTGTTGCGGTGATTGCCGGTTCGGTGAGTGAACGCCGATTGCTTGCAGGCGATCTGGAAATCTCGCCGGACGTGAACATCAAATCATATGGCTCTGCCGAACTTTGCAAAGCCGCCCTCGTCAAGGGGTATGTTGACTGTTGGATGGCGGACGCTCGGTCGCTTGATTGCCTTGGCGCTCAGTATCCCGGCCTGTATCGTGTGTTCGCCGACAATGTTATGACGGTTGACCTGGGCGTTGCGTTTAAGGACGGCTATGAGGGGGAGTACGTCAAAAACCTCAATACCGTGCTGTTCGAGATGGATCGAGATGGCACGATTGAGCGCATTGTGGGCAAGTACAAGGCGGGGGCGACGACGGACGGGCAAGGAGCGGAATCATGACAAATGATGAGCGCCGCTTACGCCGAAAGGCATTAGTCACCGCGGCTATCTGCGTTGTGGCCAGCGCTGCTTTGTTGGGTCTGCTGTATGTGGTCGGCACGCATCGCTGTCTCGATAAAACGCTTGGGTTTGGCCAGGAAACCATGGTGTTTTTAAAAAACGCCTGCGAAAAATATGACCGATATGAACAGGGAAGAAAAACCGAGGCGACGCACAATTTGGATGCCGCGCTCGAGTCGTTTTCGACGTTTTTGCCGCCTGATCGCGTTGAAGTCAACGATGATCGTGTCGAGGGGTACGTCCATTACGAGCACCATTAGGGAATGTTGGTCATGGACGCCGACGGCCATATGACCGCTCATTACGATATCGACGGTCGCGATCCGCTGATGCTGTGGCGAGAGGAGCTTGCCTGTTCGTCGGTCGCATCGATGTATCGAGGCTCCAAGGTGTCCTACTCGACGGTCGTTGAGCGTCGAGATGTCAACTTTGCCGTGAGTGTTGTTCCGTACGGTGATGGCGTAGCGCTGGGGTATCGATCGCTTGCGCCCGAGCCCGCCGATGATTATTCGTATACGATCGCCGACGTGCTCGTGAACAACACATTCCATCAGAGCCCAACGGTGTTCGTGATGCGCGATGCGCAAATCGTTTCTTCAAACGATTCGACCGTCGATATAGCTCTCGCCCGGCTTCTTGCCGATAGCGGAATTGATTGGAAAGACGAAGGTCTAACGCGTGTCGAATATCGGGGAAGTACCTGGTATGCCGTGCGTGCGGCGTATGAGGACTATCGCCTGTTTGCGCTCTATCCCAAATCTGAGGTCATGTCGGGCAGGATTTCATTTATCGCTGTCGGCGTGCTGGCGTTCCTGGTGTTTTTGGTTGTAGTGCTGTTGGTGCGTATCGTCGCCGATCGTCGCAATTTGGCCGAAAAGGACAAGCAGCTCGGCATCATCAATGCCATCAGTTCCACGTATGAGTCGACCCTCCTGTTGCATCTCGACACGCTCGAGATCGAGGGGATTAACATGTCGCCATCGGTGGCGAAGATATTTGCCGAGCACGCCGAGGCATATGACTTTTTTGCAACGGTTTGCCGAGACATTGTGAGTCCCGAAAGTCGCGAGGCGGTCATGGAGCTCTTAGACATAAAGACGCTTCGGGATCGTATGGAGGGCATGCCGTACTTGGATGCCGAGGTACGAGACTGCCGAGGTACGTGGTATTCGCTGCAGGTTGTTCCACAGCGCCGCGATGAGCAGGGTCGACTGGAGTCGGTCGTCGTGGCGACGCATAACATCTCGATGACAAAGCGCGCCGAGGAGCTTTCTTTCCAGGATAAGCTGACGGGACTTCGCAATAGAAATTACCTTGAGTCCCTTGGCGACGACCTGGTGAACGAGTCCCTGCCCGTGAGTGTGATCATGATGGACTGCAATTTCCTCAAGCGTACCAACGATCTCTACGGTCACGAAATGGGCGATGAGCTGCTACGGCGTACGGCGTCTGTATTGAGGCGAACGGCAGGCGAGAAGTTTGTGCCTATGCGCATTGGTGGCGACGAGTTCTTGCTGATTTGCCCTCACACCGATCGCGAATCCGCATGTGAAGTAGTGCAAAATCTTCGCCTCAGCCTTGCTGCTGCGAGCGATGAGGTGCTGACAGTCAGTGCGTCGTTTGGCGTCGCGACGGCAGAGGCACCCGGTTATACACTGACCGAGATTTACCACATCGCTGACCACAACATGTATCAAGAGAAACGAAAAGTCCACGCTCGGGAAGCAGATTGCTAGTATTGCTGCCGTCGGTTTGCGCATTGGGGAATGTTGAATCGGTGCCCGCGATACTTTATCGGTTCGGACGGGGATAATAGACGTCTGAAATTGCTTTACGAGAGGGGAATGCAATGATTAGTTTTGATTACAAGCCTCAGGGCGTATGCACTCGCAATATCCACCTTGATCTTTCTGATGACGGCAACAAGGTGGTGGGCGTCGAGTTTACCGGTGGCTGCAACGGCAATCTCAAGGCTATCTCTAAGCTGGTCGAGGGCGCTCCTGCCGATCGCGTCATCGAGGTTCTCGCTGGTAACACCTGCGGTATGAAGAAGACTTCTTGCGCCGATCAGCTCACGCGCGCTATCGAGGCCGCTCGCGCCGAGATCGCCTAATGAGTATCGCCGACCAGATCAAGAACGGAATATCGCGCCGCGGCTTTGTGCTCGGAGGGGCTGCCGCGGGCGCTGCCACGGTGCTTGCCGGATGCTCAAAGAAAACGGGTACCAGCGACGACGCCGCCGGCGAGCCGCAGGTTATCAAAGACGACTCAAAGATTGTCTCGATCACGGATGAGTATGAGGCCGTCGATATCGATCTTGAGCCCATGGCGACATGGACATTGCCCTTGGGTACGCTGCTGTACTACTGCGACGGCGATTACGCCGCGGCGATGATGGCCCCGGCGTCTGCGTTACATGCCAACACGCTTGGCGTGCTCAACTTGGGCGACGGCTCGCTTACCACATTAATCGAGGATCCTATCGAGGGCACGGGATATGCATTTTACGATGTCCGTGCCGGCGATGGCGTGTTTGCGTGGGTTGAGATGAACTTTGCCAATTCATCGTGGAAGCTCTACGCTCAAAATCTGTCGGGCGCTTCGCTCTCTGGCGACGTGGTTGAGCTCGATCGGGGTGGCGAAAACTACGATCCGCCGCTCTTCACAGCGTATGGGTCGTCGGTCATCTGGGCACGCCTTTAAGGTCGCCACTAAGTGCGGCATCTGCCACAGGCTTGAGTTCAT
>CATXML010000099.1 GCA_958372035.1 uncultured Collinsella sp.
ACCCGAAGATCGTGCCAAATGGAATCCACCTTTTGGAAATTAAGCATTGGTCTGGACGAAGCCGCCATCAAACGCATTGGCCTCGAGCACGCGGGCACAGCCGTTAACAACGTTATCGAGCGCCGTGGGGCTGACGTTGACCGAAACGCCGGTCTCATCGCGCAGGCGCACATCGAGACCGCGCAGCAGCGCGCCGCCACCGGTCAGCAAAATGCCATAGTACATAAGGTCCGAGGCAAGATCGGGAGGCGTAGCGTCGAGTGCGTCCTTGACGGCCTTGGCCATCTCGTCGAGCGGCTTGTTGAGCGCGCGACGAATCTCCTCGCTCTCGATGCGCACGGTCTTGGGCAGACCGGTGATCACGTCGCGGCCGTTGACCTCGACGTCGAGCTCATCCTTGAGCGGCACGGCGGAGCCGACCTTGATCTTGATGTCCTCTGCCGTACGCTCGCCGATGGCCAGGTTGTAGGCATCACGAACGTGCGTGAGGATGGCCTGATCGAACTCGTCGCCGGCAATACGGATGGACTGCGAGACGACGATGCCGCCCATAGCGATAACGGCAACCTCGGTGGTACCGCCACCGATGTCGATGACCATGGAGCCGGTGGGTTCCTCGACGGGCAGGTCGGCGCCGATGGCGGCCGCCATGGGCTCTTCGATCAGATAGGCCTGGCGGGCACCGGCCTGGATCGTGGCCTCAAAGACAGCGCGCTTCTCAACCGACGTGACACCGGAGGGAACGCAGACGACAACACGCGGACGCGGAGTCCACGGATAGCGCTTCTCGGACGCCTTATCGATAAAGTAGCGAAGCATGGCCTCGGTAACATCGAAGTCGGCGATGACGCCGTCCTTCAGGGGACGAACGGCCACGATGTTGCCGGGCGTACGGCCGAGCATGCGCTTTGCCTCGATACCGACCGCCAGGATGCGCTCGTCGTTCTTGTCGATGGCGACAACGGAGGGCTCGCGAATGACGATGCCCTTGCCGCGCACGGAGACAAGCGTATTTGCGGTGCCGAGGTCGATGGCAAGATCGCCCGCATAGCTACCGAAGAACATATCCATCAAAGAAAACAACGCAACTCCTGATGTGTTGGATGATTGCTGGAAAACTACTAGCTCATCATACTAGCGCAAGCCCGGCGCCTCACTTGCGGTGAAGCGCCGGGCAAAGCTAAATCCCATAAGGTCACTACTGGTTGTCAGCAGCCGAGAAATCCATATCGAGCGAAGAAATGGCCCAGCCGATATGGTTGTCGGAGCGCACGAATTTGACGGTGTACTCCTGCTCGCCGCCCTTGGACAGCGATGCCTTCACCTTAGCGGTCGTCTCGGTCATGGACTGATCCATGCCCTCGACGGACACGGTGGCACCCTGCGGAATGGAGGAGATGATCATCGACTTAGCGTCCTCGGACAGGCTCGAGGCCAGACAAGACTCGGCCTTTGCGGTGTCACCGTCACCGGCAGCCTGGAACAGATCGGTAACGACAGACTCCTGAGACGGGAAGCCAAAGCCGCGCGTGTAGGCAAAGCCCAGACCGCCCGCGGCGATCAAAATGAGCAGAAGCAGCACGATGAAGACTTTAAGACCCGTGTGGCGATGGCGACGACGGACCTTGGCCTGCTTACGATCCTGACGGTCCTGCTGGACCATCTCGGACTCGGACAGCGTAAAGAAGCCGGTGTCCGAGGGATCGGGCATAAACTGACCGGTCGCGCCCGTAGGATCGAGCGGATCGACGGCAGGAGCGTCCATCGCGGGCGCCGGAGCCGTGGCCATGGCCGTCTGGGCAGACAGCGCGGCAAGCGAATCGTGCACGCGGGCAAGCTCGTCGGCCTGCTCGGAGGTGAGCTGGTAGATGCCATCGGCAGTAGCGGCGTTAAAGGCATCGAGTGCGTCGGAGGGACGGCCGGCGGCAGAAAGCGCCTGACCCATGCCGGCGTTGAGCGCACGCGTGTCGTCGCGGGGACCGGCAAAGTCGATAGCCGTGCGGTAGGTCTCCACGGCATCCGCCGGACGGCCGAGCTTAATGAAGCAACGACCGAGCTCGCCGAGTGCGGCGGCAGGAGCCGGATTGGCGCCGTCGATGGCAGCCTGACGGAAGGCGGTTCCCGCGTTGGCATAGTCGCCCGACTGGAACAGCGCATTGCCCAGGCCCAGATAGGCCTTGAACGGCGTGGCATAGGAAGCATCCTGCGTAGCGGCAGAGAAAGCCTGGGCGGCCGTCGTGTAGTCGCCCACGGCGGCGAGCGCCTTGCCGCGGTTGGTGAGCAGCGCGCCGCGCTTGCCGTAGGTGCCGTCGTTGAGGGCGGCGGCATAGGCCTCGGCAGCCTCGGCATACATGCCCAGGTGCATCAAGGCGTTGCCACGAAGGTGATCAGCCTCGCCCATAATCTCATCGGGAGTCTTTGCCGCCCCAAGCATCTGGGCTGCAGCAGAAAAATCACCCGCGCGGTAAGCGGCGCGGCCCTGTTGGATCAGCTGGCTATTCAAGAAAGTCCCCTTTACTCGTGAACAATCTCGACATGGACGATCTCGTCGCCGGCACGCAGCTGCGAAATCACATCGAGACCCTCGACCGTGGTACCAAAGACGGTGTAACCAGAATCGAGGTTATGCTGGGCACCCAGGCAGAAGTAGAACTGCGAACCCGCGGAATCGGGATCCATGGAGCGTGCCATGGCAAGGGCGCCATCGACATGGCTGTTGCGCGGATTGGTGGCAAACTCGCCCTTGATGCAGTAGCCGGGGCCACCGGTACCGGGCATGCCGTCGGGGCCCTCAAGACCGGCGGCGACGTCGGCGCCGGACATGTCGCGGGTATTGGGGTCGCCACCTTGGATAACAAAACCGGGCACATAGCGATGGAACTTAAGGCCATCATAGAAGCCCATCGTGGAAAGCTCGCAGAAGTTCGCGACATGAATGGGAGCGCCCTCGCCGTCAAACTTGACCTTGATGGTACCCTTCGACGTCTCGATTACGGCGCACTCGTCGCCGACAAGCTGATACTCGGGCGTGTAGAGCTCTTTCTTAAAACCAAACATGTGGTTCCTTCCTCGTGCGTTTAAAGCATATTTGTACGAATTGTAGCAATAAGCACAGGCTTACATCAATTGCGCACGTAGGTTATGCCGACTATGGCGAACTAATTTTAGGAACGCTGCTGCGGCTTCCAGGAACCCACATTGGCATCGTACTGGTTCAGCGCGCTGTTGCCACCCTGCGCGATGGGCGCCAGGATCTCGCTTTGGTGGGAACTCATCGACTCGCCATCGGGAATGGCCAGCGAGATATCCCAGCTCTGGCAGATCACGTCAACGCGCTCATACATCCACTCGGCAAGCTGCTTTAAGTGGGCGATGTCGTCCGCATAGACCGTATCGTCCTGATACTTAAGATTGTTGAGCTCATCTTGCGTCTTTTTAATCTGGTCACGCAGGGCGTAGGCACTCTGCGACAGCTCCTGACGGGTGGACAGCGGCGTTCGGAGATAGCCGTTGTTAAAGGAATCGATGACCTCGCCGATCTGATCCTCGTCAGCATAGGACACGATGGTCTGATACAGACCGTCGAGCCTGGTATAGAGCTGATCATCGGTGAGCACGGTTTCTTCCTGGACCACCTCGGCAGAATCGTCCTGCTTGGTATCGTCCTCAGTGGCCTCGCCCTTTTGACGCGTGGGGAAGGTCGTCTGCGCGGCCTGGCCAAACTGGTCGTAGAAGCCAGGCATGACACCCATAGGATCGGCCGTCACGAACCAATAGGCACCGCCGCAAACGACGGCAAGGACCGCGATGATAATGAGCGGCTTGGGGATATGACGCTTGTGCTTGTGATAGGCGTCCTCGTCGGGATGCACCTTGCGCTTGGGTTTTTGAGCATCGTCATGCAGGGAAACGGGCGTGGGAATATCGACCTTGGGGATACCGAAATCCTTATCGAAAGCCGGCAGCACGCAGGTCTCATTGGGGTCGGCGGCGTCCGAAAGCACCGCAGCGGCAGAGGCCGGCGCATGCGGCACCTCGGTATCGATCTGCTCTTGCGTTAGGCGCGGAAAGCCCGCCGTGCGGCCCGCTGCCAGGTCGGATGCGGCCGCGTCCTCGGAGAGGATACCCGGAGCGGGGCGTCCGCATTTGGGGCACGTGCGATCATGCGGAGAAAGACGGGCACCGCAGCCCTCACAAAACACGAACTCGGTGTGCTCCGGACCATCGCCCGGACCCACATAAGCGTTACAGTAGGGGCAGAACGAGGCGCCGTCCTCGATAGTCTTAAGGCAATGCGGGCAGATCACGGCATCCTCTTTTCGAAGCAATTCAAATAATCGAGGTTAGAGCATAACATCGCCACGGCCCCACAGGAGCAAGGCACCAATTCAACATCGCCAGGGCGCGTAGTTACTTCTTCTTTTTGCTCGGCATCGAGACTTTGATGCCTTGGGCGGACTTGGTTACGCGAGAGCGCTTGGCTCCGCTACCCTTCTTTTTCTTGGGCTGGGCCTGGGCCACGCCCTCGAGTGCGCGGGCCTCGGCCTCACGAACGGTGCGAGCTTCGCGGCGCTGCGCCATGTCGGCGGCGACGCGCTTGGCAAAACGCTCCGCCGTCGAACCCGTCGAGCTCACCTTGCCGCCACCGCGACCCAAGCGGACGCGCACACCGCGGCCAAAACCAGTTGCGGCATGACGACGACGCGGCTTGAGCGAATCCATCATCGTGGCGAGCTTAAAGAACACCGAGCAGGTGATGACCACGATGACAGCCAAGATAACCATCTGGCCCATCGACAGGTTGGCAATAGACAGCAGCTTCGGGAATCCGATAACGCCCGTCAGGATGCCGGCAACTACAAACACAAAGAGCGCCACACGTAAGGGCGTGAGGGGCTGCGAGATACGCCAGATCAGGCTGACACTCGCCGCGCACGACGTAAGTAGGCACATCGTAGACAGCGTGAGCTGGTTAAAGCCGAACACGCGCGCCACAAAGATATCGAGCGCCGCGGCCAAAATGACCGCAATCGACGCCGGCAGTGCCCGCTTGAGCACGTTCGTCAGGAACGACCCCTTCACGCGAGCATTGTTGGGCTCCAGGCCCAACACAAAGCCCGGCGCGCCAATGCAGAAGAAGTTGATGAGCGTCATCTGAATCGGCTCGAAAGGGTACGGCGGCAGTGCGATGCACAGCGCCGCCAGGCCCATCGAGAACAGCGTCTTGGTCAAGAACAGCGAAGCCGAACGCTGCAGGTTGTTGATGGAGCGACGACCCTCGGCCACCACAGCAGGCATCGAGGCAAAGTCGTTGTCGACGAGCACGATCTCGGCCACGTTGCGCGCGGCATCGGAGCCGGCTGCCATGGCGACGGAGCAGTCGGCCTCCTTGAGCGCCAGCACGTCGTTGACGCCGTCGCCCGTCATGGCCACGGTGTGC
>CATXML010000100.1 GCA_958372035.1 uncultured Collinsella sp.
CGCCCTAAGTTCCATAGGCAGGCCCGCTCTTCACAAATTCTGAACCCTATTTTTTAACTATTTCGGCACTTTCCCGACACGTGATTTGTGTTCGGATGGCGATACATCGATACCAAATGTGCAGCAATTGAGTATTTCTATGCTATAGCCGAGCTGCGAAAACTTTTATTTAGGGCGTATCAACCCATAATCGCGTCAAGCTTTTGGACAGCATTTGGTTAGACCGCTAAAACGGCTTTCCCACTCAGCGCCATCAACACGGCATTAGCTGACACGATATATACCATGAGTATCGTATTGTCACATACCACTGCAAAAGCGGTCTACCAAGCCGCGCATTTGCTGTCTGCGAAAGACATCGAGTCCTGCAGCTCTGCCGCAATTTACGAATCATGCCCCAGCGGAGCACTCCTCGACGCAGCCGCAGAATTGCTCGCCAAACATGATGTTGCCCTCGACGCAAACGATTCCCTCGAGGTAATGGTGTTTGATCGCAGGAACGCGCGCTACGCGATGGACTGTCGATGCCACGTTTCGTCAAAGCGATTCTCATGCTCGCGTTTTATAGAGCTAGAAGATGACATCTACATTGTTGGCGTTGAGCTTTGTGCACTTCAGGCCTCCACCTATCTCCCTTTTCGCGAACTAGTGGAGTACTACTTTGAACTGTGCGGCGCTTATTCCCTAGGAACCGGCTCTTCCACCTCCTATACCGAGCGTTTCGCGCTTACCTCGACCGAGAGGCTAAAGCAGTTCTTTAATTCCATTACCAGATGCGACGGTTTGGCCCTTGCCCGAAAGGCGATTCAATGTGTACGCGATGGATGCCGGTCTCCCATGGAAACGGCCTTTGCCATGATGCTTACGTTGCCCAAAAGCGAAGGAGGGCTTGGCATTAAAGGAATTGAGACCGACTACGAGGTGAAGGTCACCGCCGCCGCAAAAAATCTCACGAGACGCAAAAAGTTCTTTATGGATGCATATCTGAAGAAATCTCGAACAGATATTGAATACAACGGTTTTTATCACGACGCGGAAGAAGACCGCGCCATCGACGAAGAACGCAAGAACGCACTTGCGTCCATGGGCTACGGAATCATCACCGTCAGCCGTTATTCCTTTATGCATGCCAGCTCTTTCGTTAGGGTCATGGAGGCAATCCAACGAAAAGAAGGTATACGCCCCTCGCGTCTGCCAAAAGACTTTCGAATCACGCAAGAGGACCTGAGACTGTTTGTGCTCAGACGGTTTATTGAGGAGAAGAAACGAATCCAGGAGGAGCTTCGCCAGGATTCCGAAGAGCGTCAACGAATCGACCTCGAAAAAGCAATGCTCGAAGGCATCACATTGGACGATCCGACGATTAACGAGGCTCCGGCAATCGATGACATGCAGACTGCCGAACCCGACAGCCCATCACTCAACCAAACGAGCAGCTTCACGCCCGAGGGCAGGGTCTTCGGGGCCGGAAACTAGGCTGACTAACAAGGTGGGTACCCTAGCGACGTGCACAATTGCGAGTATTCAGCAGAGCCGGGTGTCCATTACCCTCGAGTGGATCCAAAAGTGAAGCGAAATCACTCTTGCGTGAGAACGTTAGGCAACATTTGAGGAAAAACTCATCGGTTTACCACCCTAAGATAGCTTTTTAGCTGCATTATTTGGCCTGCGATAAATTAACGGACCCCCTATCGTTGCAGAATACTCCAATTTTTGCACGGCGCAGGGGCACCCACCCCGGCATCACTTATCAAAACCGCTTAGTCCGGGATCTCGTCCGCTTTCCTCATCATTTTGTACGACGGATTGCCTAAACGATATTGACATATGAACATGCGCTCATATACTCGGAAGTAAGTTATATGAGCGCATGTTCATATGAAAGGATATTGCAATGAGCATCCGCGTTGATGAAACGAAGCCCGACATCGAGGCCACCGAACCCTCGATCCCCACTACCTGCTCGCCCGAGGACCTTCCCGACGAGGAACTTCTCTACGACCTCGCCGACCTGTTCAAGGTCTTCAGCGATACCACGCGCATCAAGATTCTCTATGCCCTCATGGGCCGTGAGCTCTGCGTGGCCGACATCGCCGAAGCGACCGCAACCTCGCAGTCTGCGGTGTCGCACCAGCTGCGCACGCTTAAGCAGTCGCACCTGGTCAAGTTCCGCCGCGACGGCCGCAACATCCTCTACTCGCTTGCCGACGATCACGTCTACACCATGCTCAACCAGGGCATGAGCCATATCTGCGAATAGCAACCAACCACGGTACCAGTGCGGCCTGCACCCAAGCCGCAAAACAGGGAAAGGAACCCGCCATGAAAAAGCAGTTTAAACTCGACGAGATCGACTGCGCCAACTGCGCGCGCGAGCTTCAGGACGAACTTGCCAAGCTCGAGGGCGTCAAATCCGTGTCCGTCAACTTTATGACCCAGAAGCTGACGCTCGAGGCCGATGACGCCGAATTCGACGAAGTACTCAACCGCGTCGTTGAGTTCACCGCCGACGCCGAGCCGGACTGCGAGATCATTCTCTAACCCGCGCATACGTTGACCTGTAAGGCCGCGCTTGCCGCGGCCTTTGCTCGCGAAATTATATGAGCAAGTGTTCATACACTCAAATGGGAGGATACGAGTCATGGCCACCGCCGACCCCAAAAAGAAAAAGAAGAAGCGCAAGAAAAAAGAATCACTCGAGCATAAGTGCAACCGCATCCTGGTAGCGCTAGGCATCTTTGCGGTGGTGTACGCCCTCGATGAGCTCGGCATCCTCACCGCCGCATTCGGCACCCCGGGCGACATCTACGCCAGCTTCGCGCTGTTCCTCGTGCCGTTTTTGATTGCCGGCTACGACGTACTGCAAAAGGCATTCAATAACATCCGCCGCGGCAAGGCCTTCGACGAGAGTTTCCTTATGGCAGTCGCGACCATCGGCGCATTTGCCATGGTGCTCTTCCCCGACACCGACCCGCACATGGCCGAAGGCGCCGCCGTCATGCTGTTCTACCAGGTCGGCGAGCTGTTCCAGGCATACGCCGTGGGCAAGAGCCGCAAGTCGATCAGTGCCATGATGGACATCGCGCCCGACTACGCTAACGTCGAGCAGACCGACGGCACGCTCGAGCAGGTCTTCCCCGATGACATCACCGTCGGCACCGTCATCGTCGTCAAGCCCGGCGAGCGCGTGCCTATCGACGGCATCATCGTCGAGGGCGAAACCCAGCTCGACACCGCCGCGCTCACGGGCGAGTCGGTCCCCCGCCCCGCCAAGTCCGGCGACGATATCATCAGCGGCTGCATCAACATGACGGGCCTCATCCACGTGCGCACCACCAAGCCGTTTGGCGAGTCCACCGTCGCGCGCGTCCTGGAGCTCGTGGAGAATGCCAGCGAAAAGAAGGCGCACACCGAGAACTTCATCACGCGCTTTGCCCGCGTCTACACGCCCGCCGTCACCGGCGCGGCCGCGGTGCTCGCGCTTGGCGGCGGCCTGGTGACTGGCGCTTGGTCCGACTGGATCCTGCGCGGCCTGACCTTCCTGGTCGTCAGTTGCCCGTGCGCGCTCGTGATCAGCGTGCCGCTGAGCTTCTTTGGCGGCATTGGCGGCGCGTCCAAGCTGGGCGTTCTCATCAAGGGTTCTAACTACCTCGAGGCGCTCGCCGACGTGGACACCGTCGTCTTTGACAAGACGGGCACCCTCACCAACGGCACGTTCTCGGTGGTCGCGGTGCACCCCGAGGCAGGCTATACCGAGCAATCGTTGCTTGAAGTCGCAGCCCTCGCCGAGTCATTCTCCGACCACCCCATCGCGCAGTCGGTACGCAACGCCTTCCAGGGCGAGGTCGACCCCAAGCGCGTGAGCGACTCCGCCAACGACGCGGGCCATGGCGTGACAGCGACCATCGATGGCAAGCACGTCGTCGTCGGCAACGCCAAGATGCTTGCTGCGGCCGGTATCGACGCTCCCAATTGCGAGGTCGTCGGTACCATCCTCCACGTGCTCGTGGACGGTGCGTATGCCGGCCACATCGTGATTGCAGACACCGTTAAGGCCGATGCCGAGCAGACGATCCGCGACCTGCACGCCGCCGGCGTCAAGCGCACCGTCATGCTCACGGGTGACCGCGAGGAAGTGGCTGCGTCCGTAGCCGAACAGTTGGGTCTCGACGAGTTCCATGCGCAGCTGCTGCCGGGCGACAAAGTCGAGCGTGTTGAAGCGCTGCTCGCGGCCGAAAGCGGCAAGGGCAAGCTCGCTTTTGTGGGCGACGGCATCAATGATGCGCCCGTGCTTACGCGCGCAGATGTGGGCATTGCCATGGGCGCCATGGGGTCCGACGCCGCGATTGAGGCCGCCGACGTGGTGCTCATGGATGACAAACCGTCCAACATCTCCCGTGCGATCCGCGTAGCACGCAAGACCATGGCGATTGTTTGGCAGAACATCATCTTTGCGCTGGGTATTAAGCTGCTGATTTTGGTGCTGGCAGCGCTGGGCATCGCCAACATGTGGCTTGCCGTCTTTGGCGACGTGGGCGTGGCGATCATCGCCATCCTGAACGCCATGCGCGCGATGGGTGTCAAGAACCTGTAGCGCCTGTGGTCCCTCCGGCCGGGACCGGGCTTGGTTTTGAAAACGTCCTCGACCAATGAAGTGCCCCCGTTCTGCTCCTTCGGAGCTACGAACGGGGGCACTTCTGGTCTGCGGAATGTTTTCAAAACCAAGCCCGGTCCCGGCCTGCGATGACGTTGCTGGTGGTTCTTGGGCATCGCTTGCTGGCGGGGTTCCTTGGCTGAGTTAGACTTGGTTGGTAGGGCCTCCTGTCCCGGTCGCTGGTTCGCGCTTTGCGCGAACGGCGCGCTACTGGGGGAACGTTAGTCGGTCATTGTTGGGGCCGATGTGCCGTCCCGGCCCAGCATTGCCCTTAGCTTCTCAAAGCTCTCCTCGCTCAGGCAGTGCTCCATGTGACACCCCTCTTGTGAGGCAACCTCTTCCGAAACGCCTGCGTCCTCGAGCAGCCCAACAAAAAAGCAATGGCGCTCCCACATATGGCGAGCGACCTCCAGGCCACGCTCCGTCAGATGAACGTCGCGTTTACCCATTTCGACATAGCCGTTGTTCTCCAGCGTCGCCATGGCTTTAGAGACGCTCGCCTTGGTCACACCCAGGTATTCAGAGACGTCGATTGAGCGCACCGTGTCTTGGCGCTGCGACAGAACGTAGATCGATTCGAGATAGTCTTCTCCAGATTCACGTAGGGCCATGGGCCGCCTTTCGCGATGATTGCTAGTTAGCCTTCTGATACTTTCCTTGGCTTACTTTACCGCAAAAGTTGACCATGTCTTACTGCATTGACCAAAAAGTTAGCCGCGTTTCACAAAACGTGCGGGACGAAAACAA
>CATXML010000101.1 GCA_958372035.1 uncultured Collinsella sp.
CACGCAGCGCGCGATCGGTTTGTTGAGGGTGCTCACTCATGAACGAACCATTACTCCGTCGGGGTCAATCTTGTCCTGAATCTTCTTAAGCGTACGGCGCAGCAGGCGCGAGACCTGCACCTGGGAGATGCCCAGCTTCTTGGCGATCTCGATCTGGGTCATGCCCTTCACAAAGCGCAGCTCGATCACCTCGCGCTCGCGCGGCGAGAAATCGCGAATGGCCTCCTCAATCACCAGACGGTCATCGGTAAAGTCGAGCTCGTTGTCGTCGTCAGCATAGCGGTCGAGAATCGAAGGCGCATCGTCGGAATCGGACGCACCGGGGGCCTCGATGGGTACCGAGGTGTAGGCCGAGGACGATTCCATGGCTTCGAGCACCTCGTCAACGGTCACGTCCAGGTATTCGGCGATTTCCTCAACCTTAGGAGAACGCTGTAGCTCGTTGGTGAGCTTGTCGGTGGCCTGGTTGACCTTGGCCGAGAGCTCCTGCAGACGACGCGGCACGCGCACGCTCCAGCCCTTGTCGCGGAAGTGGCGCTTAATCTCTCCCAGAATAGTAGGTGTCGCGAACGTGGTGAACTCGAGCCCGCGCTCAGGGTCAAAACGGTCGATAGCCTTGAGCAAGCCCAGATAGCCGACCTGCAAAAGGTCATCGAGCGGCTCACCGCGGTTCTTAAACTTGTTGGCAAGAAACCTTACCAGGTTCATGTGGGACATGACGAGTTGCTCGCGGGCATCCGGATCACCGGTCTCCTTGTAGCGACGAAACAGCTCGCGGGTTTTCTCCTTGTCCCAAGCGGTCTTACCGCTCCGGGAACGTTCGGTCATATTAGATATCCGCCTTGAGGTCGAGGGAAAGCGTCAGGGGCGCCGCGGTCTTTTCGTAGGAATCGCACACGCTTGCAAGAATGAGTTCGGCATACACGGCAGCCTGGTCATCCTCATCGACAGTCGCCTGATCGCCAAAGGTAAAGGTCATTCCCACATGAGATTCGTCGACATCGAATGTGATCGAGATATCGTCGCAGTCGACCGCGGTGCACCCAAAGATGAAGGCCTCCTCGGCAGCCATGCGAATATCCTCGATGCGATCGACGGACATAGAGCACAGGGCGCCGACATTGGCGGCCGTCATGCGCACCAAGCGCGCGAAACGCGGATCACCGGCAACGCTCAGCGTAATGGGGCAGGTTGTTTCGCTACTCATCGCAGGACTCCTCGGAGGTCTCGGCGGGCGTATAGGTGTAATACTGAGCAGGCTTGGCTGCGGGCTTCTGAGCCGTATCTGCACCATCGGCGGCCTCGTCCTCAGCCTCACCAATCAGAACGTGCTCGGTAGGCTGTTCGGCCTCGGCGGCAGTGGCGAGCTTGCGATCGGCGTCGGCTGCAGGAGCCTTCACCTTGTTAAATCGTTTCTGCACGGCACCGGCCGCAGAGTCGGTCACGCTCGACACGGCATTGCTGGCCTCGGCCACACTGCCCGTGACCTGAGAAATGTCGCGAACGACCGCCTCAACCTCAACAAGGTTGGACGTCAGGGCGTCAACGGCAGTCTTGCTCGATTTGAGGAGCGGCTCCACCTGGGCAAGTGCCGGTGTAAGCTCATCAACGGCACCATCGAGCTTTGCCACCACGGGCTGTGCCTCGGCGAGCGTATTATTGAGGTCGCTCACCGTCTTGTCGAGCGAGTCGACGACGGTGCGGGTCTTGCGCAGCGTGAGCGCGAGCTCGACAACAGCCCACACGCCGGCAACGGCGAGCACCAGCAGGGCGATTTGAATGGGACTCATACAAGCCTCCCGAAGGAATCGAAATACAGACGTTTTTCATGGTACCCCAAAGAAGGGCAAAGATACCCAAAGGGAATGCGCGAGGCGCCAATGGCCTACTTGGGAGCGTTGCCGCTACGGTCGCGCTCGCTTTGCTCCACACGCCACTCTTCCCAACCGCGGCCGGCAGGCTGCCAGAACGCGCCGCGCTCCAACCCCTCGGGCAAATAGCGCTGATCGACCCAGCCTTCGGGATAATCGTGCGGGTACTTGTATACACCGTACTCGTCGCTGCCGGGACGGTGACGATCGCGCAGGTAGCTGGGCACCTCGCGAAGACCACTGCTGTGGATATCGGCCAGCGCCGCATCGATCGAGGCCTCACACGCGTTGGACTTAGGCGCCAGGCACACATAGAGCGCAGCCTGAGCCAGGTTGATGCGACACTCGGGATAGCCAATGACCTCGGCAGATTTAAATGCGGCATGTGCCACCAAAAGCGCCTGCGGGTCGGCGTTGCCAACATCCTCGGAAGCCTGAATCATAATGCGGCGAGCGATAAACTTGGGATCCTCCCCCGCATCGATCATGCGCGCAAGCCAATAGATCGTGGCATCGGGGTCGCTGCCGCGCATAGATTTAATAAACGCACTAATAATGTCGTAGTGAATGTCACCGTTTTTGTCATACGAAAACCCACGACGTGGATTGGCGATTTTCACATCGTCAACAGTGATGGGATAGCGCTCCCCCGCCGCCGGCGCTGGCGTCCCCTCGGTATCGGGACGCGTAACGGCAATCTCGCTCGCAAGCTCGAGCGTCGTGAGCGCCGAGCGCGCATCACCCGCGGCAAGCGTGCAAATGGTCTTGACTGCATCCTCATCGGCCGAGAACTTACCGTTTAAACCCTGCGGCGCCCCGAGCGCACGCTTAATGAGCGTGGCGACATCCTCGTCCTTCAGGTGCTCAAGCTCTACCACGCGCCCACGCGACAACAGTGCGGAGTTGACCTCGAAGTACGGGTTCTCGGTCGTGGCGCCAATCATAATGACAGTACGGTTTTCAACCGCATGCAAAAGCGCATCCTGCTGAGACTTCGAAAAACGGTGAATCTCGTCGATGAACAAGATGGTACGGCGGTCATACGTATTCAGGCGCGTCTTTGCCTCGTCGATCACGCGACGCAGGTCCTTCACGGTACCCGTCACGGCACTGACCTCGACAAACTCGCTCTTGGTATGGTTGGCGATGATATGCGCCAGCGTCGTCTTACCCGTACCAGCAGGCCCATACAGAATCACGCTCGATAGCACATCATGCTCGATGGCCGCACGCAACCACGAGCCTTTACCGACGGCCTTTTGCTGGCCCACATACTCGTCGAGCGAATTGGGGCGCATGCGCACCGCGAGCGGCGCGTTTTTAAAGGAACGCTCGCGTGTCGAGGTAGAAAAAAGGTCGTCCATAGCCATCCCATGCATCAATCAAAAGCTTTGTTCGTCAACAGTATAGCGAATAAATACGAACTACCGTTCGTTAATATAGGTACGGTGTGGAAACTTCAAGCCCGGGAACTGCTTGCTCGTCAGCTCGCAGAAATAGCCGTCCGTCATGCTCGCGATGTAATCCACCACCGCTTGATCCTTGTCGTCCTGCCAGGCATAGATGCGATCGTAGTAGGAAAGCTGCTGCTCAATGCGCGAAATATGATGCTTAAAGATGTAAGAGGACTCGTCGCCTTTATTTAGATCCTGCAGGCAGCAGTCGTAGAGCTTTTCGAACGCCTCGCGCAGCTCCGCCTCGGAATCGCCCTCGATACCGCCCTTGCTGTAGATCTTCTCGTAGTTCTCGCGCTTCGCCCGGCGGATCTCCTCAAACAGGTCCTCGCTCATCTCGATACGCGGTTTGCCGTAGCTATGCTCAACGATATCGATGGAAGCGTGCGTGAGGATCCAGCTGTTGTAAGCCCCGCCCAGGCCATCGTCAAAGGCGTCGGGTGACAGCAGGCCCGCCGCAATGGCGTCTTGGCGATCGCGCCCAACGTAGGCAAGGATATCCGAGATACGCACCACGCAACCCTCGAGCGTCATGGGACGCAGGTGCTCAATCGCGCTATAACCCGTGGCGATACAGTCCTCGACCGTCTGATCGAACTGGTCAAAGGTCGCCATGTGTGACAGCTCAAATACACGTTGCTCGTACTCGCCGTTATGGCACAGTACGCCATCGAGTGTCTGGAGCGATACGTTGCGGCCATACAGCGCGTCGAGCACGCGGACCGACTGCACGTTATGGAAAAAGTAGCGGCCGGTACGCTCGTGATAGATATCGTTGAGAAAGCGCTCGCCCGCATGGCCAAAAGGCGTGTGTCCCAAGTCGTGGCCCAGGCCAATCGCCTCAATCAGATCGCCGTTGAGCCCCAGGGCGTGACCGATATCGCGCGCAATGCGCGAGACAAGCTGCACGTGCAGGCCGCGACGCGACAGGTCATCATTGCTACGGAAGCTAAAGACCTGCGTTTTGCCTGCATAACGCGTGTACGCCGGAAGATGAAGAATCTTTTCGGTATCGCGCATAAACGCCGGACGCATAAGCGTGCCTTTGTCGGCAGCGCGATCTATACGACGAATGACCTGGTCATCACCGCATCGATAAGGATTAACGACACCCGAGGCGCGGTCGGCGGCGATGCGCTCAACCAGCTCGGGCGACAACGCCGCGGGAATGCGGTCCATGCGCGCCTTAATGACGGCCGTTTCTTGATTAGTTGCCATGGCATGCTCCTTAAAAAGGATGCGCAATCGGTTACAATGTGCAGCCCACGACCTCGATTATGGCAAATATCGGCACCAAAAACGGGAGCAATGGCAGGGAGCGCGATTTTGTGAAGAGGCAGGAGAGGGCCAGGACCAGGAGCGCGACGGCAAATGCCACGATGCCGCCCAGAGGGTCGAGCGTGCAAAGCGCGAAAAGCGCCTTGGCATCCCCCATGCCGATGCCGGGGGCTTGGCGAACACGACGCCAGAGCGACTCAGTGAGCACAAGGGCAAGGTAGACGATGACCGCAAGACCGGCGTGGTCAAGCGCCGTGTTAACACCTCTGTCGAGCCAAACGCCTGCAAGCGCCGCCACCGCACACACGCCGGCAAGCTCATTGGGAAACCGCCGCTCACGGGCATCAATCACCGCGCCGGCAAAAGCGCAGATCCAAAATGGGATGTAGAACATCATGCACCTCCCGGGACAGCTGCTCAAAAGTAAAAAACCACCACAAAGGTACCTGTCCCCTTTGTGGTGGTTTTGGTGGTGGTTATTTAGCGCCCTGCATGACCTCGTCGAGGGTAACGCTGACGGCATGCTGCGTCGGGACCCAGTCGACCTTCAGGAACAACGCAGCCACCGTAATGGGGATATAGCTGAACATAAAGATCGGGAAGGTAAACAGGTTGGTCACCAGGCGCCACTTTTGCGCGCAATGGATGTGCTTGTACTCGAAGATAGTCGTGAGCAGCGCCAGGATAAAGAAGGTCTGATACATCATGACGAAGGTCATGATGAGCGAAGC
>CATXML010000102.1 GCA_958372035.1 uncultured Collinsella sp.
GGTTATTTGTGCGCGCTTGGCCGCCAAGCAGATTACGGTGGAATCCGTAGATAGCGAGGGCGTTGTGGCCCTGCTGCAGCGCATTGCGCCCGCTGGCAACGGTGAGGGGGAGGCCGCTTGATCTCGCTTGTCGTTGCTGCCGTACTGCTATTACTTCATGCGCTGGTTTGTCTGGTGCTGTGGACGCTTATGAAACTGGGCTTGCTGCCGGTTCGAGGGCACATGCTTGCCGTGATGGTGCTCGTACCGCTGTGGGGCCCGTTGCTCGTGGTACTGCTCTCGGTGCGTAGCGCGGTGTTCGGTGACGACCTTAAGGACGCCACACTGGAGACGTTGCGCATTAACGACGATATGCATCGCAGCATGCTGGCGCAGGGACGCGAGGGCGATGATGGCGTGGTGCCGCTCGAGGAAGCGCTGATCGTCAACGACCCGGGCGACCGCCGCCGTCTGATGCTCTCCATGCTTACCGAGGATCCGGATGCGTACCTCGCACAGTTGCAGGCAGCAAAACTCAACGACGATGTTGAGGTCGCGCACTATGCCGCGACGGCGGTGGCGCAGATTTCCAAGGAGTCCGACCTTAAGCTGCAGCAGTTGGAGCGAGCGTTTAAGGCCGATCCCAGCTCGCATAACCTGGATGCGTATTGCGACTTTTTGGGCGCCTATCTGGACTCGGGTTTGGCAGAGGGCCGCGTGGCACAGATTCAGCGTCAGCAGTATGCACGCTTGCTCGCGCGTCGTTGCGAACGCGAGGACGGGCCGGCGCTGCGCATCCGCTATGCCACGGCGCTGGCCGATGCCGGCGAGATCGATAAGGCGGAGGACGTCGCGAGCCAGTTGGTGATCGATGCGTCAGACGAACAGGACGTGTGGATGCTCTGCCTGCGTTTGGCTGTGATTCGTCGCGATGGGCAGGCGGTACGGCGCGTAATCGATGCGATCGACAAGCAGCATGTGTATTTGAATGCCGAAAATCGCGAGAGGCTGGCATTTTGGCGCGAAGGAGAGGAGGCCCGATGAGCGTGGTGCATCATATCCGCGACCGTGCGGGCCATTTTCGCTGGATGGGGCTGCTCGTGGTGTGGGCGGTCTTTATCGCCATGGCTGCCGTGCTGTTGATCGAGCGTGCCGGCGTGCAGTACAGCGCCGGGCAGCATAAGCTGGGCATGCTCGCTGCCAACGACGCGGTGCCGGCAAGCTCGGCGATGTTTGGCCAAAAGCCCACGTGCCTGGTTATTACCGACTCGGACCAAGATGGCGTCGAGGACGTCAAAGAGCAATTTGACCAGATTCTGCTCGACATGAAAATTGCCCACCGCGATGTGGATATTGCCACCGATGGTGTTGATGCGATTCCTTCCCTCACATCCTTCGACCGCGTGATTTTACTGATGCCGTCGCTCGACGGGCTCGGTACGCATCTCTCCGACATCATGAGTTGGGTGAGCGCCGGCGGTTCGCTGATGCTCGCCATGACGCCGGATAATTCCAGCTACCTGCAGGCAATCGGTCCCAAGCTGGGCATCGATTCTGCCGGCTATGAATATGCGACGGCAGAGAGCATCGTGCCGAGCGAGGACTTTATGATTGGCGGTGGCCAGCGTTATGAACTTTCGGACCCCTTTGATTCGTCGCTTTCGGTTTCGCTGCGCGAGACGGCGCATGTGTGGGCTAAGACCGGCGACACGGGTACTCCGCTTATTTGGTCGAGCGATTGCGGCAGCGGCCGTACCGTGGTGTGCAATATCGGTATCTACGACAAGGTCATGCGCGGTTTCTATGCCGCGGCCGTGAGCCTGTTGGGCGACGCCACGGCCTATCCGGTCATCAATAGCGCCGTCTTCTATCTGGATGACTTTCCTAGCCCCGTTCCTTCGGGCGACGGCACCTACATCAAGCGTGACTACGGCCTTTCCATCGCCGACTTTTATGCCAAGGTCTGGTGGCCCGATCTGCAAAAGCTCGCGCAAAAATACGGTATTCGTTATACCGGCGTGATGATCGAAAACTACGAGGACGCGGTCAACCAGACCGAGCCCGCGCGCCAGGCCGATACCACGCAGTTCCGCTACTTTGGCGGCATGCTGCTACAGATGGGCGGAGAGCTGGGCTTTCACGGCTACAACCATCAGCCGCTGGCGCTCTGGGACACCGACTATGGCACGCTGTACGACTACAAGACGTGGAAGAACAAGGAGACGCTCGTTGCGTCTCTCAACGAGCTTATTGCCTTTCAGGACGAGGTGTTGCCCAACGCGCACGGCTCGGTCTACGTGCCGCCATCAAATATCCTTTCGGCCCGCGCACGCAAGATCATCGGCGAGGACGTGCCGCGCATTAAGACCATTGCCAGTACGTACTTTGAGGACGGAACCGACCTGCCGTACGTGCAGGAGTTTGGCGTGGCGAGCGATGGCATTGTGGAGCAGCCGCGTATTGTCTCGGGCGGCATGGTCGACGATTCCTACATGCGCCTGGCTGCCGTGTCCGAGCTCAACATGCACTACGTGAGCACGCACTTTATGCATCCCGATGACCTGCTGGATCCCGATCGTGGCGCCAAGGAGGGCTGGGAGGTCTATAAGGGCGGCCTGGTCAACTATCTGGACTGGCTTGCTACGTCCGCTCCCGACCTGCGCTACCAGACGGGTTCGGAATGCTCGGGTGCCATCCAGCGCTTTTCGTCCGTGACGGTGAGCGTGGATACCAGTGCGGATGCCTGGACGCTCAGTCTGGGCAATTTCCACGACGAAGCGTGGCTCATGTTCCGCGCCAACAACGACGTGCCGGGTGCGGTCACGGGTGGCGAGATTACGCATCTGACGGGCGACCTGTACCTGGTCAAGGCCACGGACAAGACGGTGACCATTGCGCGCAAGGAGGGTGGCGACAAATGAGAATCTGCTTGGTACTCGAGGGTTGCTACCCCTATGTGCACGGCGGCGTATCCACCTGGATGCACGGCTACATCACGGCGATGCCCGAGTACGAGTTTGTGCTGTGGGTGATTGGCGCTCACGCCGAAGACCGCGGCAAGTTTGTCTACGAGCTGCCCGGCAACGTCGTCGAGGTGCACGAGGTGTTCCTGGACGATGCCCTGCGGCTTTCGGGCGAGCAGCAAGAAGTCGACTTCGATGACCGCGAGCGCGAGGCGTTGCGCCGTTTGGTTTCGCTCTCCAATCCGGACTGGGACGTGCTGTTCGATATCTTCCAGCGCCGCCACGTGCATCCGCTCTCATTTTTGCAGAGCCGCACCTTTATGGACATCTTCCGCGACGTGTGCCTGGCCGAGTACCCGTATACGCCTTTCGCCGACGCCTTCCACACCATGCGTTCGATGTTGCTGCCCGTGCTCTATCTGCTGGGCAGCGAGGTTCCGGTTGCCGACGTGTATCACGCCATTTCGACCGGCTACGGCGGTCTGCTTGCGAGCCTTGGCTCGAGCGTTCATAACGCGCCGGCATTGCTGACCGAGCACGGCATCTACACGCGCGAGCGCGAGGAAGAGATCATTCGCGCCGATTGGGTGGTGCCGTCGTTTAAGGACCGCTGGATCCGCTTTTTCTACCTGCTTTCGGAGGAGATCTACCGCCGCGCCTTCCGCGTGACGAGCCTGTTCCATAACGCCCGCAAGACGCAAATCGACATGGGATGCAATGCAGAAAAATGCCTGGTTATCCCCAATGGCATCCAGTTCGATCGCTTTAAGGACATTCCCGTAAAGCCCGATGACGGCTGGGTGGATATTGGCGCGGTGGTGCGCCTGGCGCCCATCAAGGACGTCAAGACCATGATCTATGCCTTCTTTGAGCTGCACGAGCGCCTGCCCAAGGTGCGCCTGCACATTATGGGCGGCGTGGACGACGAGGAATATGGCGCCGAGTGCCATGCGCTGGTGGAGACATTGGGCGTGCGCGACCTGATCTTTACCGGCCGCGTCAACGTGGTCGAGTACATGGAAAAGCTCGACTTTACCATTTTGACGAGCATCTCCGAGGGCCAGCCGCTCAGCGTGCTGGAGTCGCTTGCAGCGCGCCGCCCCTGCGTGACGACCGAGGTCGGCTGCTGCCGTGAGCTGCTCGAGGGCGCCCCCGGTGACGACTTTGGCGTCGCAGGTTTTGTGACGCCGCCCATGTATCGCAAGGGCTTGGCCGATGCCATGGAACGCATGTGCGCGAGCCGTGCCCGCCGTATCGAGATGGGGGAGCGCGGCCAGCGTCGCGTTGCCACATACTTTTTGCACGAGCAGATGCTCGCCAACTATCGCGCGTTGTACGACGAGACGGCGCGTGCGTTTGACCTGCCCAGAGAGGGGGAGTAGCCGGTGGCCGGAATCGGTTTTGAGCTCAAACGCCTGTTTAGGCGCAAAGGTCTGTTTGCCACGATGCGCGCCTATGGCTACGCCGGCATTGTGTGCACGGGCCCCATGCTGCTGGGCGTGCTGCTCCAGGTGGGTATCTTGGTGCTGTGCGGTCTGTGGGGCGTGGGTCGCGCCAACCAGGACTTGCTGGTGTGCATGGTGACCTATACACTGCTGGCCTCGCTCACGCTCACGAGCTTTTTCTCCATGCCGGTCACGCGCTTTTTGGCCGACATGCTGTTTGCCGAGCGCGAAGAAGAGGTCTTGCCCTCGTTTTGGGGTTCCAACGCCATCATGCTCGTTGCGGGCACGGTGCTCTACGGCGTCTTTTTGCTGTTCTCGGGCGCCACGCTGCTGCAGGGGCTGCTGTGCCTGTGGCTGTTCAACATTATGATCGTCAACTGGAACGGCATGAGCTATCTCACGGCCATCAAGGATTACCGCGGCATTCTGTGCAGCTTTGCTGCGGCCATTGGCGTGGCGTGCCTGTGCGCCCTGGCCGCGCTGGCGCTGGGGCTGCCGCCGGTCGAGGGCCTGCTGGCCTCGATCGCCCTGGGCTATGGTGTGATGCTCGCCTGGGACGTGGTGCTGCTGTACCGGTATTTTCCTCAGAGCGATCGCAGCCCCTGGCTCTTTTTGCGCTGGCTCGACCAATTTATGCCGCTGGCGCTCACGGGCCTGTTTACCAACCTGGGGCTCTTTGCGCACCTGGTGATTATTTGGGCAGGGCCCATTGGCGTGCAGGTCAAAGGCCTGTTTTACGGCGCGCCCTATCATGATGTGCCGGCGTTGCTTGCGTTTTTGACCATTCTGGTCACGACCGTCAACTTTGTGGTGTCGGTCGAAGTCAACTTCTATCCGCGCTACCGCGACTACTACAGCCTGTTTAACGACGGCGGCGTGGTGGGCGACATCGTGG
>CATXML010000103.1 GCA_958372035.1 uncultured Collinsella sp.
AGGCTTTCACACTTGTACTATGGAGCGCTCGACACCGCGAGCAGCAAGCTACTCTCCCAGCTCGGCCTTCTTGGCCGCCGCCGCCATGTTATCCATATCTTCCTTGGTGGGATGGTCCTTCGCGGCAACCCAGTTGTCGAGCAGCATCTTAAATCGGGCGTTTTCGGGATCTTGCTCGAGCATCGCCTCGTAGCGCTGCTTAACCGCGGGGCCCATCTTGCCCTGGCACATCGCCCACCCCGCAAGCTCGGCATCCTCGGCCAGATTGGAAGTTACGCGGTCGACAATCTGCTGGTAATAGCTCTGGTCGGCCCCAAAGCCGCAGGTGCCAAACAGGAACACGCGCTTGCCGTGCAAGGCAGAGAGCAACGCCGCGACCGAAGGCGTGCACGCGCCCTTGTCGCACCAAAAACCGACGAGCACCGTGTCGGCCGCGCAGGCGCCCTGCGCCTCGAGCGCAACCTGATCTGCATCCGCATCGTCGCTCAACGCCGCGGCATGGACAAACTCAACGCCCGCAGCCTGCAGAGCGCGCTTGATCGCGCCCGAAACCATCCTGGTATTACCGCTCTTGCTGTTAACCACCAAAGAGCACGTCATAGTCACGTTGCCTCGTTTCCCCCAAAATTAAAGCCACTAATGCAATTTATTAGATGAATATCTTAGTACTAACGTGACAGATGTAAACCACCGTCTGTCGATTGATTAATTTGCCCCACGGGCTTCCTCACTGGGCGAATTGGCTGCGGTAGAGCTCGGCGTAGAAGCCGCCTGCCGCGAGCAGTTCATCGTGCGTGCCGCGCTCGATAATCTCGCCATCGCGCATTACCAGGATGCAATCGGCGTTGCGAATCGTCGACAGGCGGTGTGCCACGACAAAGCTCGTGCGGCCGGCCATGAGCTCGTCGAATGCCGCCTGCACCTGCAGCTCGGTACGCGTATCGATGCTCGACGTTGCCTCGTCCAGCAGCAGAATCGCCGGATCGGTGAGCATGACGCGCGCGATGCACAGCAACTGTTTTTGACCCTGGCTAAACGTGCCGCCGTCCTCGCCGATCACCGTATCGTAGCCGCCTGGCAGCTGCACGATAAACTTGTGCGCATGAGCGCGCTTGGCGGCCTCGACAATCTGCTCGCGCGTGGCATCGGGGCAACCGTAGGCAATGTTTTCGGCCACCGTGCCCTCGAACAGCCAGGTGTCCTGCAGCACCATGCCAAAGGCGCGGCGCAGGCTCGCACGCGTGTAGTCACGCGAGGAGCGACCATCGACCGCGATGCGCCCAGCATCGATATCGTAAAAGCGCAGCAGCAGGTTGATGAGCGTCGTCTTGCCACAGCCCGTGGGGCCGACGAGGGCAAAGCGCGTACCGGGCTTGGCATCGATGCAGATATCCTGCAGCAGTTTGCGGTCGGGCACATAGCTAAAGTCCACGTGTTCAAAGGTCACCTCGCCCTGCGGGGCGGCAAGCTCCACGGCATCCGCCGCGTCGGGCTCCTGCTCGCGCGCATCGAGCAACGCGAACATGCGGCACGCCGAGGCGTACGCGGTCTGGATTTGCGTGATGACGTTCGTGACCTCGTTGAACGGCTTAGTGTACTGGTTAGCGTAGGACAGGAAGATCTGCACGCCGCCCACCGTGAGCGCCGCAGGCACGCCCGTGATCACGCCCGCGCAGCCGATCACGGCGACCACGGCGTAGATGATGTTATTGATAAAGCGCGTGCCGGGGTTAGAAAGCGAACCCATAAACTGCGCGCGCTCGCCCGCCGTATAGAGCTCGGCGTTGAGGACATCGAAGCGCTGTTGAGCGTGCGGGCCGTAGGCGAAGGCGTCCACGAGCTTTTGCTCGCCCACGTACTCCTCAATATGACCGCCAAGCTGGCCTTGGATGCGCTGCTGTGCCGTAAAGCTCTTGTTGGAAAGCTTGGCGATGGCGCCGGCTGCAAAGATGGAAAGCGGCGTGACGAGCACCACCACGAGCGTCATGGCCAGGTTAATGGAGAGCATAAACGCGAGCGTGCCCACGATGGTGATGACGCCGGTAAAGAGCTGCGTAAAGCCCTGCAGCAGGCCGTCGCCCACTTGGTCGACGTCGTTGACTACGCGGCTCATGAGGTCGCCGTGGGCATGGCTGTCGATAAAGCTGAGCGGCATGCGGCTGAGTTTGTCGCTCGCCTCCACGCGCATGTCGCGCACCGTCTCGTAGGACAGACGGTTGACGCAGTAGCCCTGCAGCCACTGGAAGGCCGCCGCGCCCACCACGACAATCGCGAGCTTGGTAACGAGCGGCAACAGTGCGTCAAAGTCCACCTGCCCGGCGGCAACGATGAGGTCGATGCCCTCGCCGATGAGGATGGGCGTATAGAGTTGCAAGATCACCGAGATGGCGGCGCTCACAAACGACGCCGTAAACGAAATGCGATGCGGACGAACGTAGCCCAGCAGGCGGCGAGTTACCGCACCGGCGGGATAGCGCTCGGGATCGCCGGGCTGGCGCGGACCGTCACCCAAGTCGTTGAGGTTATCGTTGCCGGACACGTTGGCCGTCATCGTGGCGACCGAACCGGAAGAAGTATACGGGTTCATTTAGCAGCCCTCCTTTGCGCAAGTGAATGCCGGAGCGCACGCGGCGCCTGAGGCGGGCACGGGGCTTGGGGCGGACGCGGGCGTCGTGCTCCCCTGCTGGCCCTCGAGCTCCTCGCGGCGAAGCTGCGACTGGCAAATCTCGCGATAGAGCTGGCAGCTTGCGTACAGCTCGTCGTGCGCGCCCAGGCCCGCGACCGAGCCGTGGTCGAGCACGCAGATCATGTCGGCATCGCGCACGGTCGAGACGCGCTGGCTCACGATGACGGTCGTCAGCGGCAGCCCGCCCTCGGCGGCACCGCGCACGCTGCGCTCGCGAATGGCATGGCGAAGCGCCGCGTCGGTCTTAAAGTCGAGCGCCGAGGCGGAGTCGTCCATGATCAATATCTGAGGCGAACCCACCAAGGCACGCGCGATAGTCAGGCGCTGGCGCTGGCCACCGCTAAAGTTCTTGCCGCCCGCCTCGACCGGGGCGTCGAGCCCCTGCGGCTTGTTGCGCACGAACTCGCTGGCCTGCGCCATATCGAGCGCCGCCCAAAGCTCCTCGTCGGTCGCCGACTCGTCGCGCCAGGTTAGGTTGCTGCGGATCGTGCCGCTCACGAGCGACGCGCGCTGCGGAATAGTCGCGACCACATGGCGCAGCTGATCGAGCGGCCAGGCGCGCACGTCGGCACCCATTACGCTCACGCTGCCGGCACCCGTGTCGTACAGGCGCGGGATAAGCGAGACGAGTGTCGACTTACCGCTGCCCGTGCCGCCGATAATGCCGAGCGTTTTGCCCAGCGGCAGTTCCAGGGTCACGTCATTGACGGCGTTGGCGGCGCCCGTGCCAAAGGAGAAGCTCGCATGGCTCAAGCTCAGCGCGGGAACCGGAACAGCGCTGCCCATCGCGCTCGGCTCGGGCAGCGCAACCGGCTGGTTGCCCTCGTCGGTAATGCTCGGCTCGCAATTGAGCACCTCGTTGAGACGCGACGCGCTGGCGCTCGCCTTGGTAAAGACCACGACCAGGTTGGCGACATACACGATGGAGGTCAGGGTCTGCGTCATGTAGTTGACGAACGCCATGACCTGGCCCTGCGTGAGCTCGCCCACGTTGACCTGGACGCCGCCCACCCACAGGATGGCGCACACGCCCAGGTTCATCACCAAAAACGTGACGGGATTAAGAATCGACGAGAGCTTGCCCACCGCGATGGCGGTATGCGCCTGGTCATCGGCTGCCTGGGCAAAACGCTCACGCTCGTGATCCTCGCGCACAAAGGCTCGGACCACGCGGGCGCCCGAAAGCCCCTCACGACAGATGAGTGCGATGCGGTCGAGCTTTGCCTGCAGCTGCTTGTAGTACGGGATGCAGCGCGCCATGACAAACCAAAACACCAGGCCGATGGCGGGCGTGCAAATCAAAAAGATGATGCCGAGCTTAAGGTCGATGGCAAGGGCCGCGACCATGGAACCCACCGCCAGGAAAGGCCAGCGGATGAGCATACGCACGCCCAGCGCCACGGCGAGCTGTACCTGGTTGACGTCGTTGGTAATGCGCGTGATGAGCGACGGCGTGCCAAAGCGATCGAGCTCAGCATAGCTCAGCTTGTTGATGTGCTTGTAGAGAGCGCCGCGAATGTCAGTACCCATGCCCTGCGAGGTGAGCGCCGCCATCTTTTGGCAGACGAGCGTAAACGAGATGCCAATCACGGCCATGGCGGCGAGCACCATGCCGTAGTGGACGACGGCACTCACGTCGTGCGCGCCGATGCCTTTATCGATCATCTGGGCAATCACCAGCGGCGTAAGCAGGTCAAAGATCACTTCGATCAACTTACACGCAGGGCCGATCACCATATATCGGCGAAACTTACCACCAAAACGCCTGAGCAGCTCAATCATAAAAAGGCGCTCCCTATCATCATCTCTCTTCAATCTGATTCATGATAGTACGGCGAACCCTGAAGATGCGTAAGCAACTCGTTACAGATGTAAGGGCAACGGCCGCTAGCGCCCAAGGCACGTAGCAGCCGATGTTTTGGCAACGCCAGCGAGCGACATAACGCCAGGGATTCAATTATCAGATAAATGTGACCCTTCAGACGGTTTTGGTCGGCTACCTGCGAGTGCCGGCAGGGCGCTTGGTAGTCGAGCGATCCCGCAGGCGAAGCCGAGGACCAGCGAGACACCAAACACTTCATCGCCTCTTGAAGCACGTAGCCATCGATGTTTTGGCAAAGCCAGCGAGCGCCACCCAGAGCGAACAAGTTGGCATGAAAAAGGCAAGGCATAGACCTTCTGGTCATGCCTTGCCTTTTGAATGACAAATTGTCGCTCTGGGTGGCGCGCAGCGTCGAGCATTGCGCGGTTTGGTAAAACCGCGCAAAAAGAAAGCCCGTGCGCTCGATGGATTCGGATGCCCGACAGAGGCTCCTTATGGCTGCTTCCTTCCGGACCTGACCAGATTCGGAACATGTCGTCATCCGAACCCATCGAACGCGCTAGGCGCTCGATATATCTTACCTGCTCCCGCCCGATGGGGCAAGACAGCTAATTTGGGACGGGGCCTTTTTGACTACTCGGGCAATCGAATCGGCAAGTAGTCAAAATAGCCCCGTCCCAAAAAGACTGGTCTGACGCTGCGCCACGAAAAGGGCCTATCTACTACGTTTAGGCCGCAGGGGTCAACCATAG
>CATXML010000104.1 GCA_958372035.1 uncultured Collinsella sp.
CCGCTATGGGCTCGTTCGTCCTTTCGTGCGTGCTCGCCTTCGCATGGTGGCGCCTGCCGGTGATGCAGATTGCCTCGGCCTCGCTCGAGGGCTTTTTGATGGCCCTGTGGCCCATTGTGTTGGTGATTATCGCCGCGGTGTTTACGTATAACCTGTGTGTGCGCACGGGCGCCATGGACGTGATTGGCGGCATGATCACCTCCATCAGCAGCGACCGCCGTCTGCTGGCGCTGCTTGTGGCCTGGTGCTTCGGTGGCTTTATGGAGGGCATGGCCGGCTTTGGAACCGCCGTTGCCATTCCCGCAGGCATGCTCGCGGGCCTGGGTTTTGAGGCCGTGCCTGCCGTGCTGATCTGCCTGCTGGCCAACGGCGTGCCCACGCCCTACGGCTCTATTGGCATCCCCACGGTGTCCGTTGCCGACCTGGTGGGTCTGGATTCTCTGCACCTGGCGACCGTTCAGCTGGTGCAGCTTGCACCGTTCTTTGTGGTGATGCCGCTGCTCATCGTGCTGGTTGCGGGCCGCGTGGCCGACGACCAAGGTAACGTTGCGAGCGTGAGCGAGCGCCTGCGCGGCATGGCCGGTATCGCGCTGCTCTCTGGCGCGTCCTTTGTCGGCGCGGCCCTGGTCGTCGCTATGTTTGTGGGTCCCGAGCTTGCCGTGGTCGTGGGCTCCATCGTGTCGCTCGCGCTGACCGCCGCGCTTGCCATGCGCGCCGAGAAGTCCGGTCACCTGGACGCGCGCTTCCATATGAATATCGATTCCGGCGAACAGCTCACCGTTAAGTCGGCGCTTTCTGCCTGGTCGTGCTTCATCCTGATTTTTGTTCTGCTGCTGGGTACGTCCAACCTGGTGCCCGTCGTGCACGCCGCGCTCGCGCCGTTTGCGAGTCACGTGCAGGTATATTGCGGCGAGAACCCCGGTACGCTTACGTTTTCGTGGATCAACACGCCGGGTGTTTGGATTTTCCTGGCTGCGTTTGTGGGCGGCGCGATTCAGGGCGCTTCGCCGCGCATGATGGGCGAGGTGCTTGCCGCGACCGTCAAGCAGATGATGCCGACGGCCATCACCATGCTTTCGGTGCTGGGCTGCGCCAAGGTGATGGGCTATGCAGGCATGATCTCGTCGATCAGCGCGTTCTGCATCGCCGTCGCCGGTGGTCTGTACCCGATTCTAGCTCCGTGGATCGGTGCCATCGGTGCGTTCGTGACCGGTTCGGGCACGTCGTCGGGCATGCTGTTTGGCCCCATCCAGAGCCAGGCTGCCACCGCTCTGGGCGTGAGCGACTACTGGATGGTCGCGCTGAACGCCCTGGGTGTCGCCGCCGGCAAGATGATCTCGCCGCAGACCCTCGCCATTGGTCTTGCCGCCGTGCACGTGCGCGGCAAGGACGCCGAACTCCTGAGCGCCGTGCTGCCCTACGCCGCCGGCATGCTGGTCCTCATGAGCGCCATCGCCATGCTCGGCCAAGCCCTGCCGCTGTAGTCGGCACTTAGGGACGTTCCTTATGTGCCGGCACTTTGGGAACGTCCCTAAGTGCCGGCATCTGGGGACACTCCTTGGCTGTTGTCTGTTCAAGAGTGTCCCCAACGACTAGTCGTTTAAGAACGTCCCCAATGACTAGTCCGCTTGCGTGCGATTTTTGACCGTTGGGCGGGTGCTTCGCCGTTACCGCAAAAACGTTTTTGCATATCGGGTACAACGGGCTTTACGTGAGTAAAGTGCGCGCCGCGTCCGCGTGTCGCGCTTTTAAAGGAGGCCCCATGCCTGGTGTTACCCCTGCAGAAGTTCTGTCCAACTTTGGTCTTACGCTGGTCGAAGATCCCGCCGAGAACCAGCCCCGCCTGCTGGTGGACCTGCCGGCGGCAGAGCTCGTCGAGTATGCCATTCGTCGCGAAGAAGGCCGCATGGCCTCCAACGGCGCACTCGTGATCGAGACGGGGGAGCGCACTGGCCGTTCGCCCAACGACCGCTTTATCGTCGACACGCCCGACGTGCACGACAAAATCGCCTGGGGCGCGGTCAACCGCCCGCTGCCCGTCGAGAGCTATGAGGCCATCAAGGCCGGCATCGTCGACTATCTCAACGAGCGCGACGTGTTCGTCACCCGCGGCATGGCGGGCGCCGACCGCAACCACACGCGTCGCCTGCTCGTTGCCTGCGAGCGTGCCAGCCAGGCACTCTTTATTAAGCAGATGCTCGCCCGCCCGCTCGCCCGCGAAATCGCGCGCACCGGCGAGCCCGACTTCTGCGTGCTCGCAGCGCCCGGTTACCAGTGCGACCCTGCCATCAAGGGCCTCAACTCCAGCGCTGCCGTGGTCATCAACTTCCAGGAGCGCGTGATTCTGGTCGCGGGTACCGGCTACTCCGGCGAGATCAAAAAGTCCATCTTCAGCGTCATGAATTACCTGCTGCCCGTCGAGGACGACGTGCTGCCCATGCACTGCTCGGCCAGCATGGATCCCGTCACGCACGAGACCGCGGTGTTCTTTGGCCTGTCGGGCACCGGCAAGACCACGCTTTCGGCCAACCCCACGCGACTGCTGATCGGTGACGACGAGCACGGCTGGTCCGACATGGGCATCTTCAACATCGAGGGTGGCTGCTACGCCAAGTGCGAGGGCCTGGACGCGTTCCACGAGCCCGAGATCTTTAACGCTGTTCGCTTTGGCGCCATCTGCGAAAACGTGGTGCTCGATGAGAATCGCAAGCCTAACTACGACGACGTCTCGATCACGCACAATACGCGCGTGGCCTACCCCGTCGAGCATATCCCCAACGCGTGGACCAAGGGCATGGGCACCACCCCGAGCGTCGTGCTGTTTTTGACCTGCGACGCCTTTGGCGTGCTGCCGCCCATCTCGCGCCTGACGGCCGACGCCGCCATGTATCACTTTGTGACGGGCTTTACGGCCAAGATTCCCGGCACCGAGGTCGGCGTCACCGAGCCCACACCCACGTTCTCTTCGCTGTTTGGCGAGCCGTTTATGCCGCTCGACCCCATGGTCTACGCTAAGATGCTCGGCGAGCGCATCGCCGACGGTCGCACCCGCGTCTATCTGGTCAACACCGGCTGGATCGGCGGCGGTTATGGCGTGGGCCATCGCATCGAGCTTGCCTACACGCGCGCCCTGGTGGCCCGTGCCCTCGACGGTACCATCGAGGACAGCGAGTTCGTGCATGACGATATCTTTAACGTCGACATTCCCACCACGTGCCACGGTGTGCCCGACGGCATTCTGGTGCCGCGCCAGTACTGGCAGAGCACCGCTCGCTACGACGAGGCAGCGCACAACCTGGCCGTGATGTTCGAGGAGAACTTCGAGAAGAAGTACTCGCACCTGCCCGAGTCCGTCAAGGCCGCCGGCCCGCACGCCCAGGTGCCCGCTGAGGCCCGTCATCGCGGCCGCGGCCTGCTGGGACTCCGCCACTAGCGTCGCCTCAGGCCCAAAACCACCACAAAGGGGACGGGCGCCTTTGTGGTGGTTTTACTCACGCGAATGACTCGGGTTACAATACGCCTGACATATCGCCCCCTTCTCCGGATGGGGGCAGCGTAAGCGCTCTTGTGGCGGCACCGTAGGACTTTGAAGGTGGCCGCTGTGAGGGCGCTTTTTGTTTAGGCGTCCGGACTCGGGCGTCCGCTATGAAGGGAGAACATATGAAGAGTTTCGTTGCCGAGGATTCGTTTTGGGAGCTGTTTCCGCAGGCGGCTATCGGCGTCGTGGTCGTAAAGGGCATGAAGCCCGCGGCTCAGATTCCCCAGGAGGACGTGGATGCAATCGCCGCGCTGCTTGACCGCGCCAACATCGATGCGGAGCGTCACCTGACGAGTGATACCATCAGCGAGAATGCGCCGGTTAAGGCATGGCGCGAGGCGTATCGCCTGTTCAAGACTAAGAGGGGCGCGCGTTGCTCAGTTGAGAACCTGCTCAAGCGCGTGCTCAAAGGCAAGCCGGTCGGCCACATCACGCCGGCGGTGGATATCTACAACACGATTTCGTTGACTTATGCGCTGCCCGTTGGCGGTGAGGATTTGCATGCTATTGAGGGCAATCTGCGCCTGGCGGTGACCGACGGCGGCGACGCGTTCTTGCCACTTGGCGAGGAGGCGGATGATCCGACGCTGCCCGGCGAGCTTGCCTACATCGATGATGCGGGCGCCGTGTGCCGTTGCTGGAACTGGCGCGATGGCGTTCGCACGGCGCTGTCCGACGATTCGGCGGACGCATTTTTGGCGATTGAGTGCGTGGAGCCCGAGCGGATGGGGGACTGCCAGGCCGCGATCGATCGCCTCGCTGAGCTGCTCGAGCGGTATTTGGGAGCGACGGTTGTCGTTAAGACGCTTGTGACCCGCGACAATCCTTGCGTGGAGCTGTAGCGACGCCTAGAACTTATTGAGGTTCAAAACCACCACAAAGGTGCCTGTCCCCTTTGTGGTGGTTTTTATGTTGATGGGTTAACAAATGGGATATTCGGGTACGGAGGTTCGGACATGCGGCTAAGATGTTTACCCGTTAGCATCATGTAAGCGAAAGGTGGTCGTCACCATGCGGCAGAACGACGAGACACGTTTTGAGGACTTTGTCGGACTGATCAGTGGCCTCTACAAGGAGATTCAGCGCATCAAGACGTCCGAAGGCGCAAGGCTCGGCCTTAAGGGCTCCGATGTCATGTGCCTGTACTATCTTGAGCGCAGCAAGGACGGCCTGACTGGCGCCGACCTCGCCCGCATGGCCGGCGTTACCCGCGCCGCCGTTTCGCGCACACTGGCACATCTGGAGGAGGGCGGCTACGTCGAGGTTGACGACTCGGGTGATGCGGCCGTCAAGTACCGTGCTCCGGTGCGCCTGACTGCCCTGGGCGGCGAGAGCATGAGCGAGGCCGATCGCATCATTCGCGAGGTGCTCGATACCACCGGCAAGGCCATGGGCGTGGAGCAGCGCGAGCAGATGTATGCGTCGCTGCGTACGATCCTCAACACCCTGCGCGAGATCTAGAGCCGCGCTGGCGCTAGCGTTCAGCCAACAACTGCATCGTCCCGTTTGAGCGCGCACGCCGTGCCGGGACATTGTTGTCATAATTCCCTGCGCGAGACCTGCGCAAGAAAGGATTCGATATGTCCGTCCGCATTATTACCGATTCCGCAAGCGATATGTCGCCGGCGGAGCACCCCGCTCTGCGTGTTTTGCCGCTGTCCGTCACCTTTGGCACCGATGTGTACATGGATGGCATCGACATCGA
>CATXML010000105.1 GCA_958372035.1 uncultured Collinsella sp.
TATACGGGTGCATCATCGACGTCTTCAATACAGACAATATCAGTGCGGAATGTTTGGAAAGTAACCCAAAGCGGCCCGGCTGGGGTCCTGTGTAGTCACCCGTTAGGCGGAACTCTCCTTATTATTTGTGCGCGTGGGGTTCGTGGTTGGGTCGTGCCCTTTTCTACGGGTGTGTTGTTTCGTTTTGCTTTGGCTGTTGTTGGGGTATGCTTTGTTCGTATGTAAACGTATGACATGTTGATGGGGGAGGGTGCTATGGCTCGCGAGAGTGCTCGTTCTAAGGATACAGCTAAGCCTGGCATCAAGGAAGTTGCAGCGGTGGCGGGGGTTTCGCCTACTACGGTATCTCGCGTGCTTAATAATCGCGGCTACATTAGTCAGGAAACCCGCGATAAAGTCCATGCGGCGATGGAGCGCATCAATTACACGCCCAACGATATCGCCCGTGCCATGCTCAACGGTCGCCTGAACCTTATCGGCATGATCGTTCCCTTTGTGAGCAGCCCGTTCCATGCTCAGGTTGTGCAGGCGGTCGAGCGCACGTTGGCGGAAAACGGCTTTAAGATGTTGCTGTGCAACAGTGCCAATCGACCCGATCTTGAGCGTTCCTATATTGACATGCTCCGCCGCAATATGGTCGACGGCGTCATCGTCAACTCCCTCAATATCGGTGCTGAGGCATATGCCGAGATGGGCTTGAGCCTGGTTGGCATCGACTGCGATCTTGGCGAGGGCTCTGTCCAGATTGCAAGTGACAGCTATGGCATCGGCGAGCTCGCCACGCGCCGTCTGATTGATGACGGCTGCAGGCGTATCCTGTGCCTGCGCAGCAATAGTCGCATGCGCATGCCTGCCAATAAGCGTACCGATGCCTACCTCGATGTTGTGGAGCAGGCCGGTTTGCCCGCGCTTGTCCGTGAGGTCGAGTTCGTTAAGCCCGACGACGAAAAGGGCGCGGTCGTTGCGAAGATCCTCGATGAGAACCCCGATATTGACGGCATCTTTGCGGGAGACGATACGATGGCGGCCATCTGTCTCAACGTGATGAAGCAGCGCGGTTTGAGCGCTCCAGACGACATTAAGGTCGTGGGTGCGGATGGTGCCCACCGTACCATGACGTTTATGCCTGACTTAACAACCGTACGTCAAGATATCGATCGCATAGGAAAGCTCGCGGCCCAATCTATTATCGCTCTTGTTAACGGTGAAAAGCCCGAATCGAATACCAAGCTTCCCGTCGAACTTATCGAGGGCAAAACCGCGTAATTCGCCTCGTGCCAAAAGAATCCCTCAAACGCCACTGATAACCGTTCGCCGGCATATGTCAACCGTTTGCCGACGACTGGAACTGCGAAAAGACGTATTGGTGTGAAAACGTTTGACATATGAAAACGATTGACATATCTTGCAGATGTACCGAGTTAGTATCTCGACGGAAAGGAAGTCTCGGATGCATAAGGTGTATTACCAGCCTGAGGGAATTTGGGTAGGCGACATCATGCCGTACGGCGAGGACGGCACGTTCTATCTCTATCACCAGCGTGACACGCGTAACCCCGGACCTTTCGGAGAGCCGTTTGGCTGGGCGCTCGCTACGACCAAGGACTTCGTCAATTACAAAGACTTTGGCGAGAGTCTTGAGCGTGGCGGCGACGAGGAAGTCGACCAGTATGTTTATGCCGGCACGGTGTTTAAGGTGGGCGACAAGTACCATGCGCTCTACACTGGTTGCAATCGCGATAAGGTCCGCGCACGCTTGATGAAGCAGGTTCTTCTTCACGCAACGAGTGACGACGCCGTCAAGTGGGAGAAGAACATCGCCGAGACGCTGCTTCCGCCCCAGGAGGGTTACGATGACCGCAACTGGCGCGATCCCTTTGTGCTTTGGGATGAGGAGAACGAAGAGTACATGCTCATCCTCGGCACGCGTGTGGGCGAGGACAAGCGTCTGATGACCGGTCGTCTGGTCAAGTTCACCTCCAAGGACCTGGATACCTGGGAGTTCCAGGGCGACTGGTGGAATCCGGGCCTGTACACCATGTTCGAGATGCCTGATCTCTTTAAGATGGGCGACTGGTGGTATCTGGTGTTCTCCGAGTACAGTGATGGCAACAAGACCCGTTACCGCATGTCTCGCTCTATCAACGGTCCTTGGATCACTCCTGCGGACGATTCCTTCGATGGCCGCGCGTACTATGCCGCGCGTACCGCATTTGACGGCGAGCGCCGCGTTCTCTTTGGTTGGGTTCCTACGCGTGACGAGGGCGGCGACCCCAGCTCTTACCTGTGGGGTGGCACCTTTATGCCCCTCGAGATCGTTCAGCGTGCCGACGGAACGCTCGGCACCAAGCTTCCTGATAGCATGCTTGGCGCCTTTGGCGAGGCTAAGGCAGTCGAGGCCTTTGAGCTCTCCTGCGAGTCGGGCAAGGTCGAGCAGGTGCTCGCCGCGGATGCCGGTTCCACCTATATGCTCGATGCCGACATCGAGCTCGCCGGTGACGCTGCCGGCTTCTCGGTGAAGCTTGCCGAGGACGCCGAGTCCGGTCTTGCCTATGAGTTCCGCGCCAACCTGCGTGAGGGCAAGCTCGAGTTTACGGCGGCCCCCCAGTATCCGTGGTTCCAGGTCAACAACATGGGCCTCGAGCGTCCGTTGTTCTTTAAGGGCGAGGGCACTCATCATGTGCGCCTGGTCGTTGACGACGATATCGCGACCATCTTTGTCGATGATGTTGCGCTTAACGCGCGCTTCTGCAATAAGCAGGGCCAGGGTGTGGCACTGACGGTCACCGACGGTACGCTCAAGTGCGCAAATGCAACGATCGCGTCTCTGTAATGGCATCAAAACGTTTTATGATTTCGTAAGGGAATGGAGAGGAACATGGACTACAAAGTAGTGTCTCAGCAAGTCGTCGATAACGTCGGCGGTCTGGAGAACATCGAGGGCGCCACGCATTGCGTTACGCGTCTGCGTCTGGTGCTCAAGGATACGAGCAAGTACAACAAGGCCGAGCTCGAGAACATCGACGGCGTCAAGGGCGTGCTGTACAACAGCGGCCAGCTCATGATCATCTTCGGTACCGGTACCGTCAACAAGGTCTACGATGAGTTTATGGCTCTGACGGGCGTTAAGGAGATCAGCGCTTCTGAGGTCAAGGGCGCCGAGGCGGATAAGAAGGGCAAGTTCTTCTCGGTCCTCAAGGTATTCTCGGACATCTTTATCCCCATCATTCCCGCTTTCGTCGGCGCTGCTATCATCATCGGCCTTAAGTCGCTGATCGTTGCCAACGGCCTCTTTGGCATGGAGGGCAGCCTTGCCGACCACAGCGAGTTCCTCAAGAACCTCGCAAGCTTCTTTGCCATTATCGCCACCACGTTCGACTACCTGCCTGTCCTGGTTATGTACAGCGCGGTCAAGCGTTTTGGCGGTAACCCGATCCTGGGCATCCTCGTCGGTATCGTCATGGTTCACCCGAGCCTTATGAACCGCAACGCGTTCGTTATGGACCCGACGGGTGCTGAGTACTGGAACTTTGGTCCGCTCTCCATTCCCATGGTTGCTTTCCAGGGCGGCGTGTTCCCTGCAATCCTGACTGCCTGGTTTATGGCCAAGGTCGAAAAGATTGCCCAGAAGTACATTCCCGAGGTCGTCTCGTTTGTCTTTGTCCCGACCGTTACCCTGATTCTTGCCAACGTCGCCCTGTTCACCGTGTTCGGCCCGCTCGGCAACCTGATTGGCGACGTCCTTGCCGGCGTAATCGATGTCCTGTACAACAGGATGGGCGTCTTTGGTGCCTTTGTCTTCGCTGCGTTCCTGCAACCGCTCGTCGTTACCGGTACGCATCAGTTCATCCAGGGTATCGAGGCAAACCTCGTTGCCACGACCGGCTTCAACTACATCCAGGCCATCTGGTCCGTTTCCATCATCGCCCAGGGCGGCGGCGCCATCGGCATGTATCTCATTCACAAGAAGCATTCCAAAGAGCGCAACATCTGCATGTCGTCCTTTATCCCGACGCTGGTCGGAATCTCCGAGCCCGCAATCTTTGCTGCAAACATGCGCTACTCGATCATTCCGTTCATCTGCGCTTGCATCGGTGCAGGCTGCGGCGGTGCCTTCGTGAAGCTCTTTGAGGTGCGTGCCATCGGTCAGGGCCTGACCGGCGTGCTTGGCCTGCTCATCGTCACGCCCGAGACCCTCGTGTGGTATGTGGCTGGCAATCTCATCGCCTTCATCGTCCCGATCGTCTTGATCTTTGCCTACAACAAGGCAAAGGGCGTGCCGACCACCGATGAAGAGGGCGCTGGCGCTGGCTTCGACGTTAGCTTCTAGTTGAGCCGTTCAGCGTAATGTGCGGATAAGTCCATTTGGGGAAGGGCGTTCGGCTCGTGTGAGTCGAGCGTCCTTTCCCATAGACGAGAAAGTCAACGGCGATGTTTAATCAAAAAAATAAGGTGACACGCGCGGACTATGAGCAGTGGCGTGCCGGACAGGATGAGACGGCGGGTCGCATCGCGTCCGACCCCGATAGGCTCCTGTTCCATGTGGAGCCTGAGCTTGGCTGGCTCAACGACCCCAACGGTTTGGTGCAGATTGGTGATACGTATCACATCTATCACCAATACGATCCATTCGATGCTGCGCATGGCGGTCCAGTGCTTTGGAATCATCTGACAACAAAGGATTTTGTGACGTACGAGAATCGCGGCCCTGTGCTGTTCCCCGATTCCGATTTGGATTCGAGCGGAGCGTATTCTGGTTCTGCCTTTGTACACGACGGCAAGATTCACTACTTCTATACCGGCAACGTCAAGCATTTTGACCGCGATGATTACGACTACGTGTTGACGGGCCGTGAGCAAAACCAGATTCATATGGTTGCCGAGAATCCCGACGAATTGGGCGAGAAGTGCATAGCTGTTGGACCGGTCGATTACCCCGACGATATCGGTACGCACGTGCGCGACCCCAAGATCCTTGAGCACGATGGTATCTACTACATGGTTCTGGGCGCTCGTACGAAAGACGACCGTGGCTGCGTGCTTGTCTATACCTCGCGCAATCTTGAGGACTGGAGCTATGCGACGCGCATTGAGTTGGGCGAGAAGTTTGGCTTTATGTGGGAGTGCCCCGATCTGTTTGAGCTCGATGGTGAGCTTATTCTCGTTTGCTGTCCGCAGGGTGTG
>CATXML010000106.1 GCA_958372035.1 uncultured Collinsella sp.
GCCATAAATACGAATATATGTTCGATAATAACAGCGACGTGACCATCTCAAAGCGCAGCTTTACGCAAGGATGCCGGAAAGCTGCACTGTGCGATTTCATGTCCGCACGGGCGCCTATCTTTACGGCAATGTAGCCGCCTATGTAGCAAGCGGCAGGCAACGGAGAAAGGCCCAACCGTGTCAGCTGAAAAGACGCCGTGTATCTCGGCTATCGATACGACGAACTTTGCGCGCCAGATCGTGCTGGACTTTGAGTTTGCGCCGGCGCCAAAGCAGCGCCAGCGCCGTGGACTGCGTAACGAGATTATCGAGGTCGGCGCCGTCAAGCTCGATTACCACGGCAACGTTATGGGCGAGTTCTCGCAGTTTGTACAGACGGAATTTACCGAAGGCGTTGCGTTCCCCGTCCGCGAGCTCACAGGGATATCGGCCGTGGGCACCGCGATGGCCGATCCGCTCTACATGATGATCAAAAGGCTCAGCGATTGGATCGGGCGCTACTCCGCCCAGGTGGTCTGTTGGAGCGGGGCGGATCGTCGACAGCTTTTGATCGAGTGCCAAGCAAAGCACATCGATCTTTCCGCATTTCCTACGGACTGGGCCGACCTGCAGGCGTTTTACACCTCGATCATGGACATGAGCAGCCACGGGTGCGTCTCTTTGAGTGACGCAGCGACGTGGTTTGGCATCGAGTTCGACGAGTCGACGGGTCACGCCCACAGCGCCCTAGCCGATGCGCGCGTGACCGCCAAGCTGCTCAAGCAGATGATGGACGGGGACTACCGCGTGAGCCCGCGCGCCCAGGAGGTCCGTCAACGGTGGGGGATGGGCGAGCGAGCTCAGACGCGCCTTTCCAGCAAGTGCTCCGAGCTGGGCGACCTGCTGCTAAAGCTGAAGGCGGAGGGGATAGGCCTTTTGAGAACGCCATTCGGTTTGGCATGGCGGGGCTGTAAGCGCGAGCCCGCCCTGCTGTTTGAATCGAAGCGTCAACCAGTATGACGAGCTGTCTGGTCTGTCTGCCTACGCCCCCGCAATCCCGCGGGCCGCACTCAACAGCTCATACTCCCTCTGGCTCCACTAGTACAGCTCGGCCGCGCGCACGGCGTCGCGGCACAGGTTTAGGAACACCTCAGCTCCCTCGCAGAAGCACTCGCGGGCAAAGTCACCCGAGCCGTCCGCAACGCACGCGCCGTCGGCAAACAGCTTCCAGCTGGACGGCTCGCGCGAATCGTCTCCGAGCAGCTTGATCTGCAGCACGTGCGGGTCGCCGGCGGCGCAGAGCTCTTCCTCGAGCACCTGCACGGTAAAGCGCATCTGGTGGGAGAGACTACTCTTGACCATGGCCGAGGCGTAGCCGCTCGGCTCGTCCAGAAGATGTATTTGTTTTGGCTTGGCTGCCAGATTGTGGAAGCTGTACTCACTGCGCACGGAGAAATTGTCCATACGGACTCCTTTCATCGATGTTGGCAGGGCCACCGTGCCTCTTGGCCGGTTGGCGTCGGGATCGTGGAGCCAACTCTCTACCCCGACTCTGGATAAAACGCGCCCGCTCTTTGCGGGCACGATGGAGTCTATCAGCGAGTGCGGACACAAATCAAGCGCGCTTGCGAAATGACGCGCGGATGGCGTTGGTTTCCCAAGTGATTATTCGGCTTTCATCCGAAAAAGTGTCGAAATCAGTCGTGTAAAAGTACGGAAAAGTGTCGAAATCGGCACCTCAAGATTACGGAAAAGTGTCAAATTCGATAGGCAAATTATCCGGAAAAGTGTAGCTGGATGACAAAACAGCACTTAGAAGCCGGTGCTGGATGCGGAATCCTGTGGCCGCCTTAACCCCCGCTACTCGTCCCCGTCGTTGGGGTCGCCCTTGAGGGTGTTGATGTCCAGGTGCTGATTGTCGTTCTCTTTTTGCTGCGTTGCCGATTCGGACGCGGTGGGGCCGCGGAACAGCTGGAATCCCTCAAACGCAATGACGCCGAGCAGGGCAATGACAATGGCGATAAAGGCAACCTTGACTGCCTGCGGAAATTCCGAGAAACGCAGCGCCTTTTCCTCGGCGTAATAATCGGCGAAGCGCTCTTCGCCCGTGCTTTTGGTATACGCCGGTGCGGACGCGGCCTCCGGGTCATATTCCGGTGCAGGCGTGGCGGCGTACGGATCGTTGAGATAATCGCTCGATGTGGTGCCATAATCCTCGGTCTCGATGCGACCGGCGTCAGCATAGCCATCGGAATAATCGGAATATGCCGCACCGCCCTCATAGCCCGCGGCGCTCGTGTTGGCGGCAAAAAGCGGGTTAACTGGAACGTCGAGCGCCGGCATGCCGGTAGAGGTCTCATCCAGATCGGCTGCAGCCCAGGAATCGTAGGCAACCTGATGGGCAACGGGCTCATCGAGCCTTGTGACCGGAGGCTTGCGTGCCGCAGGAACAGGCAACTGCTGGGCGCTGTACATAACGGTGCTGTCGGCCGATTTGCTCTGCGTCGCTGCAGCGAGAAACGCCGCCGTCTCGGACGGGTCGCTTGCGGGGCGGGGAGTGGGCGTGGGCGCCGAAGTGGGTGTGGGCGCAGACGCGGGCGTCGAAACAGGCGACTGCGCAGGAACCGGCGCAGATGCGGGCTTAGGCGCAAGTGCGGGATTGGGGCTTGACGGGCGAGCCCCGCCGCCCATGAGTTCGTCGGCGGTCCACGGGCGATCATCCATCACGTCGTCAAGGCTCAGCGAAAACAGGTCGTCTTCACCCTCATCGAACATGCGGTGCACATGTCCACCAATTGCCGGAATCAATCCGCGACCGGTGCATGATGCCTTGCTCAACGCCATTCTGTTCCACCCTTTCGAAATACTAATGACATCGATTATATGGAACTTCCCAAGTGGCTCGGTCTTGGATTCGTGCTTTCCAGAACTCGCGCCCAAAAGGGGAGGGGCAATCCAGGCGAGTGCCTACTTGTCGCCGGCCGCCGCCTTGGCCTCATTGAGGTAGCTATAGAAGCTGTACTTAGAGATGCCAAAGAACTCGCAGGCGCGCTCGCTCGACTTGGAAATGAGGAAGGCGCCGCGACGGTCGAGGTAGCCGATGGCGCGAATGCGCTCATCTTTGGTCATAAGTGCCGCGGGCTTGCCCACAAACTGCTCGCACTCGTGCAGCAGGTCCTCGAGCAGGTCGCCGATGTTCTTGGTAATGGGCTCGGGCTCGGTGTAGCCCGTGCCGCCGGTGCCGGTAAAGGCGTCGAGCGAACGCTCAAAAGCCTTCATAAGCGTAATGTCAAAGTTGATGCCCAAAATGCCGACGGGCTTGCCCTCATCGTTGCGGATAAAGATGGTCGAGGACTTGAGCAGCTTGCCATCGGCGGTTTTGGTGAGGTACGGCTCGCGGTCGTGCACGTCGGCGGTGCCCTCGTGCATGGATTCAAGCACAATATGGCTGGGGCCGTCACCCAGTTTGCGCCCGCTGACGTGGCCGTTTTCGATCACTACGATGGAGCGGTCCACGTCCTCGGTCTCCAGGTCGTGGACGACGACTTCGCAGTTGGGGCCAAATTGGAGCGCCAGGCCGTGTGCAAGGCGCTTGTAGAACTCAATCTGTGCGGGGGTCATGGGTGCCTTCCTAAAAATTAGTTTGGGCTCACTGTGCCATAAACCCCACTTGTTCGCAAATAACGAAAGCGTCGCCGTGTTATGTGACCGTTCGGCGGCGAAAAGGTGCCGATTACGGCAACAAACAATTTGTTAGGTTTTCCAATCAAAAAGTGTGATAGAACAGTGCTAACAAACTTTTTGTTTGGCATCCACATAAAAGTTCAGCCGTGTGAATGGGATCGGGCTGAAACGCGTATGCGGGGGCCGGCAAGAGAGGACTTAAGGAGTTCACCGTATGGCCGATAAGATCCAGTGGGCGGGCAACACGATGCCCAAGAGCGATGACAAGCACTTGGGAATCATGAGCCTCGACCACGTGAAGAAGGCCCGCGCCTTCCACCAGTCGTTCCCCCAGTACACCGTCACTCCGCTTGCCCGCCTGGATGGTCAGGCTGCGCGCCTGGGCCTTTCCAACCTGTGCGTTAAGGACGAGAGCTATCGCTTTGGCCTCAACGCCTTTAAGGTCCTGGGCGGTTCGTTTGCCATGGCCAACTACATTGCCGACGAGACCGGCAAGGACGTTGCCGAGTGCACCTTCGATTACCTGACCTCCGATCAGCTTGCCAAGGACTTTGGCCAGGCCACCTTCTTTACTGCCACCGACGGCAACCATGGCCGCGGCGTGGCATGGGCTGCCAACAAGCTGGGCCAGAAGGCCGTCGTGCACATGCCCAAGGGTTCCACCAAGCCCCGCTTTGATAACATCGCCGCCGAGGGCGCCACGGTGACCATCGAAGAGGTCAACTACGACGAGTGCGTGCGCATGGCCGCCGCCGAGGCCGACGCCTGCGAGCGCGGCGTCATCGTTCAGGATACCGCCTGGGAGGGCTACGAGAAGATCCCGTCCTGGATCATGGAGGGCTACGGCACCATGGCTTCCGAGGCTGCCGAGCAGCTGCGCGAGATGGCCATCAACCGCCCGACGCACGTCTTTGTCCAGGCTGGCGTGGGCTCGCTCGCCGGCGCCGTGGTGGGCTACTTCACCAACCTGTATCCCGATAACCCGCCCACCTTCGTCGTGGTCGAGTGCGCGCCTGCCGCCTGCCTGTACAAGGGCGCTGCCGCCGGCGACGGCGACCCGCGCATCGTGGACGGCGACATGCCCTCCATCATGGCCGGCCTGTGCTGTGGCGAGCCCAACATTCTGGGCTGGGATATCCTGCGCAACCACACCACCGCCTTCGTGTCCTGCCCCGACTGGGTCACCGCTCGCGGCATGCGCACTCTGGGCGCTCCCGAGAAGGGCGACCCGCGCGTCATCTCTGGCGAGTCCGGCGCTGTGACCACCGGTCTGGTCGAGACTCTCATGCTCGATCCCGAGTACGCCGAGCTCAAGGAGCTCATCGGCCTGGACAAGACGAGCTCCGTGCTCTGCTTCTCCACCGAGGGCGACACCGATCCGGATCAGTACCGTCGCATCGTCTGGGAGGGCGAGTACCCGACTTGCTAGCAGACTGACCTGTCCGGAGGCAGCCGGAGGACTTTACTCCCTGCTCGGACAGTCCTGCTCGCACGGAGAGCACATTAAGTGCTCTCCGGCTC
>CATXML010000107.1 GCA_958372035.1 uncultured Collinsella sp.
ACGATGCGGCCGGAGATGCGGGCCAGGACGTCGTAGGGCAGCTTGGCCCAGTCGGCGGTCATGGCATCGCTGGACTCGACGGCACGCAGGATAATTGGGCGCTGGTAGGTGCGCTCGTCGCCCATAACGCCGACGGACTTAATGTCGGGCAGGACGGCGAAATACTGCCAGCAGCTATGCTCGGAGTTGCGCTCGCCGGTCTGCTCAAACAGACGCTGGTTATAGGCGTCGAGCTCCTCGCGCACGATGGCGTCGGCATTCTTGAGGATCTCGAGCTTCTCCTTGTCGACCGCGCCGATGATGCGGATGGCCAGACCCGGGCCCGGGAAAGGCTGGCGGAACACGATGTTACCCGGCAGGCCCAGCGCCAGACCAAGTGCACGGACCTCGTCCTTAAAGAAGTGGTCGAGCGGCTCGATAAGGTCGAAGTGCACGCCCTCGGGGAACGGGATCAGGTTGTGGTGGCTCTTGATGGTGGCCGTCTTGCCGCCCGTCTTGCGCGCGCCGGACTCGATGATGTCGGGGTAGATGGTGCCCTGAGCCAGGTACTTGACCGGCTTGCCGTCGCACTCGAGCTGCTGGGCGACCGCGAAGAACTCTTTCCAGAACTGCGTGCCGATGATGCGGCGCTTCTCCTCGGGCTCGGTCACGCCGGCCAGAAGCTCGGCGTAGCGGTCCTCGGCGTGGACGTGGATAAAGTCGACGTCAAACTGCTTGGTGAAGACCTCCTCCACCTGCTCGGGCTCGCCCTTGCGCAGCAGGCCGTGGTTGATGAACACGCAGGTCATCTGCTTGCCCACGGCGCGAGCGCCCAGCGCAGCCACGACGGAGGAGTCGACGCCACCGGACAGGGCCAGAATCACGCGGTCGTCGCCGACCTTCTCGCGGAACTCGGCCGTCATGGTCTCGACCAGGTTGTCCATGCTCCAGTTGGGCTCCAGGCCGCAGATCTCAAACAGGAAGTTGCTCAGCAGCTGCTGACCGTACTCGGAGTGCTTGACCTCGGGGTGGAACTGCGTGGTGAAGATCTTGCGCTCGACGCACTCCATGGCGGCAACCGGGCACACGTCGGTGCTGGCGGTAACGGTAAAGCCCTCGGGCACCTCGGACACGGCGTCGCGGTGGCTCATCCACACGGTCTGCTCCATGGGCGTGGAGTTAAAGAGCTTGGCGCCGGCCGTACGCGTGATGGTGGCGCGGCCGTATTCGCCCACCTCGGAGTGGCCGACCTTGCCGCCGAGCGTCACGGCCGTGATCTGATGGCCGTAGCAAAAGCCCAGGACGGGAAGGCCCAGGTCAAAGATGGCAGGATCGATGGACGGAGCGTCCTCGGCATACACGGAGGCCGGGCCGCCGGAAAGGATGAGCGCAGAGGCGTTCATCTCGCGAATCTCGTCGGCCGAGATGTCGCAGGGAACGATCTCAGAATACACGTTGAGGTCGCGGACGCGACGGGCAATGAGCTGACCGTACTGCGCACCAAAGTCGAGTACGAGGACCTTTGCGGAAGCCTTTTGATCCATGGTTTCCCCCTCTTGTTGGCGGGGAGCCGGTGCCCACCCGCGTGAATGAACGAAAATAACTTTCATAGTGTACACGTTATATGGGGTTTCTCGTCCCTCGCAGCCATCAGCGCACGGCAAACGCACGACCGGGGCCCTATTTGACGGCGATTGAAGTATTACCAAACGTTACAGATGATGTAATACGTTTGAACTTTGGACGCCCTGTGCCACAATACTGCCGAACGACTCCGCCTCTGCGGCGGCAAATACGATAGGAATACCAGCATGAAGCGCATCCTTCTCATCGCCACGGGCGGCACCATCGCATCGACCGAGGACGGCAATGGCCTCTCCCCCGCCCTGACCGGTGAGGAGCTCGCCCAGAGCGTCCCCGAGATCTCGGGCCTCTGCGAGCTCGACGTCGTGCAGCCCATGAACATCGACAGCACCAATATGCGCCCCAGTGACTGGATGCGTATCCGCGACGTCATCGTCGAGGGTTATGCCGACCACGACGGCTTCGTGATTCTGCACGGCACTGACACCATGAGCTACACCGCGGCAGCGCTTTCCTACCTGATTCAGGACAGCCCCAAGCCCATCGTGCTCACCGGCTCGCAAAAGCCCATGGGCAATCCCTTTACCGACGCCAAGCTCAACCTGTACCAGAGCCTGCTCTATGCGCTCGACGAGCACTCGCACGATGTCTCGATTGTGTTTGGCGGCGTCGCCATTGCCGGCACGCGCGCCCGCAAGCAGCGTACCATGAGCTTTAACGCGTTCATTAGCGTCAACTATCCGCCCATTGCCTATATCCGCAACGACCGCATCGTTCGCAACGGACTCCATGGCACTCACCAGAACGAGAACCCGGTTCGTTTCTACGACAGCATCGACCCGAGCGTATTTGTACTCAAGCTTACACCCGGCGTAAACCCGGGTATCCTGGACGCCCTGGCCGATAGCTACGACGCCGTGATTCTGGAGACCTTTGGCATTGGCGGTATTCCCGAGTTTGGCGAGTCCGGCGAGTCGTTCCAAGAGGCGATTTTCCGCTGGGTCGATTCGGGCCGCACCGTCGTTATGACCACGCAGGTCCCCGAAGAGGGCCTTGACCTGGGTGTTTATGAGGTCGGCCGTGCCTACGCCGATCATCCGGGCATTTTGCGCGGCGATGACATGACCACCGAGACGCTCGTGGCCAAAACCATGTGGGCACTCGGCCAGTCACGCGATGCCGCCGAAATCCAGCGCCTGTTCTACAGCCAAGTCAACCACGACCGCGTCCCGATGGCGTAATACAGTTATCGACGGGTATCCCCTATTCGATCCCCTCGAGAAGCTCTGACACCGTCATGCCGAGTGCGGGCGCGATCTTAAATAGAACCTTGAGCGTGAAATTTGCCGTCCCATCTTCGATTCTGTCGAGATAGGGACGGCTGATTCCTGCTGCCACACAAAAATCGACCTTGGAGATACCAAGGTCCTTGCGCGTCTGCTCGACTCGCTTGCCAAGAATCTGTTTCGCACGTTCGTCCATGCAGCCGAGTTTGAAATGGAGCTGAACAAAAACGTAAACTATAGTTTACGTTTTGCCGAATACACAGGAGTTTTCTATGTCGGGTTCTTCGGTCCGCACGTACCGAGCCACGCTTCGCACAAACAGCGCACCGCCCAAGCTCGTCGTCGTTGAAGCAGAATGTCTTTCGCCCGATGAGCGCACAGCATTTGCATTGCTATCAAGTCGCGTCGCCGCCGTTCTGGTCCCTTGCCCGGCGCAAGGTGAACTTGCCATCCAATGCCAAGCGCACAGCTGCTCGCTCAATCAGGCTGCCGTAATCGCAACCAGCCAACGCGGTCTGCCCCTTCTCCTGGAAGCCGGTATCGCGCTCGCCCTTCGCGGCGCCGGATACGAAAACGAGGCCGCCGCCGACATGGTCTTTAAACCACGATCGAGCGGCGGCCTCGCAGCAGCCATTGAATATATGTGCAGACTCGTTGCCTAAAAGGACAAGCTAGAAACCAAGGCCAAAGCCCGTTCCGGTAATCGCCGAGTACATAAAGTAAACGTTGACCACGTTGAGGAACACACCCGTGATGCAACCGTTGCGCAGGTAGCGCTCGCACACGATGCGCGCCATGGCGGCGGAGTCATCATTGTTCTTTGCCTGGCGTCCCGCCGTAAAATACGTCGCCACGCTCAGCAGCAAGTTGAGCACCGGCAGCGCCAGCAACTCGTAGCTCTTGCCCCAGCGCGTCGCCTCGCCGGCGGCATTAAACTTTGTTGCCACCTCGGGACCAATGTTGGGGATAACACACGCTGCGACCACCAGCGGAATCACCGCAAGCACGAGCAGCGCAATACCCATGTAGCCGGCTTTTTTGCCATATTTAAACATGTGCGTCGTCCTTACACGTTAAAGCGGAAGTGCACGACGTCGCCATCGGCCATGACATAGTCCTTGCCCTCAATACGCAGCTTGCCGGCGGCCTTGGCGCCCTGCTCTCCGCCGAGCTCGATGTAGTCGTCATAGCCAATGACCTCGGCCTTAATAAAGCCGCGCTCAAAGTCGGTGTGGATGACACCGGCAGCCTGCGGAGCGGTCGCACCCTGACGCACCGTCCAGGCCTTGACCTCCATCTCGCCGGCCGTAAAGAACGACTGCAGGCCGAGCAGCTTATAGGCCGCCTGCGCGAGCACGTCCAGGCCGGGCTGCTCCAAGCCCAGGCTCTCCAGGTAGTCGGCGGCGTCCTCGGGATCGAGCTCGGAAAGCTCGGCCTCGATCTTGGCGCAGATGGGCAGCGGCTTGACGCCATCGATGGGCGCCAGGTCCTCGTTGAGCATGTCCTCGTCCACGTTTGCCACGTACAGGATGGGCTTCATGGTGAGCAGGAACAGGCCCTTGGCGGCAGCACGCTCCTCGTCGGTCATCTCCATGGATGCGGCGCGCTTGCCCTCGTTGAGCCAGGCGAGCAGGCGCTTGGCGACCTCGAACTTGGGCATGAGCTCCTTGTCGCGCTTGGCCTCCTTCTCGAGCTTAGGCAGCTGCTTCTCGAGCGTGCCCATGTCGGCCAGGATGAGCTCGGTCATGATGGTGTCGGCATCGCCGGCGGGATCGACGAACTCGCCCGTGCGGCCCACCTCACGCATGACGTTGGGATCCTTAAAGTAGCGCACGACCTCGCAGATGGCGTCGGTCTCGCGAATGTTGGCCAGGAACTGGTTGCCCAAGCCCTCGCCCTCGTTGGCGCCCTTCACCAGACCTGCGATGTCGACGAACTCGACCGTCGCCGGCACAATGCGACCCGGGTTAACGATGTCGGCGAGCTTTTGCAGGCGGCTATCGGGCACGTCGACGATACCCACGTTGGGGTCGATCGTGGCGAACGGATAGTTGGCGGCAAGGCCGGTCTTTTTGGTAAGCGCGGTGAACAGCGTCGACTTGCCTACGTTGGGCAGGCCCACGATACCGATGGAAAGGGACACGACAGCTCCTTTTGGTACAAGCATTTCAAACTGCATAAGTATAGCGCCGCCGCAGCATCTGGGCTAACCCGGACGCCACGGCGGCACGAATGAAGCAGAGATAGGGGTCGCTGACTAGTCCGCGAGCTTCTCCACCTGGTCGAGCATCTTATCGAGCTTGGCCTTTGCCTCGGCCTTGACCTTC
>CATXML010000108.1 GCA_958372035.1 uncultured Collinsella sp.
GCGTCTGGTGGCCGATGGGTTCGACGGAGACGCCAGCGAGATTGCCCCGGCTGCTGGCGGCGTCTTTATCGCCCAGGGCGAATGTGACCTTGCGGCGACGGCCGGGGCGCTTGCTTGCGCTCACGAGCTGGGGTTCTATGCGGTCTTTAATCCGGCGCCTGCCTGCGAGCTGCCTGCGGAGGTCTGGCCTGCGGTCGACCTGGTCTGCCCCAACGAGACTGAGTGCCAGGTGCTGACGGGCATTCTGCCCACGGATGATGCGAGTTGCGTCGCCGCGCTCAATGCGCTGCTCGACAAGGGCGCCGGGGCTGCGGTCATCACGTTGGGCGGCGCCGGCTCGGTTACGCTCGGCGATGGCGGTGAGCCGCTGCGCATGCCGGCGCTTTCGAGCTCGGTGGTCGACACCACGGCGGCCGGCGATACGTTTATCGGCGCGTTGGCGGCGGCTCGCCTAGAGGGCTTGCCGCTCTTTGAGTGCATGGCCGCGGGTGCTCGCGCCTCGGCGGTAACGGTGTCGCGCCTGGGCGCTCAGCAATCGATTCCCACGCGCGCCGAAGTTGAACATTGGTTTGGTTAAACGATAAAGACGGAGAAGCGGAGTAGAACAATGGCAACCAAGAAGCTGATCCTTGATCTGGATATGGGTGTGGACGATGCGATGGCGCTGGCCTATGCCATCGCGAGCCCCGAGGTGGAGCTCGTGGGCATCACCACGTGCTTTGGCAACGTGCGCGTCGAGCAATCGGCGCACAACTGCCTGGCGGTGCTCGACCTGTTGGGTCGTCCCGAGGTGCCGGTGTACCTGGGCGCCGATCGTCCCATTAAGGCGACTGAGCCCTATACACCGCCGGCGTCCACCACGCTCATTCACGGCAAGAACGGCATTGGCGGCGCAAGCGTGCCCGCATCGCCGTACGAGCCGGTGGGGGCGACGTCGGCCGACGGTAACGCGGCGGTCGATTACCTGATTGATGCCGCGCGCACCTATGGCCCCGATCTGATCTACGTGGCGACCGGCCCGCTCTCCAACCTGGCCCTTGCCCTGGAGCGAGATACGGCGGCGATGATGTCTATCGGTCGTGTGGTTGTGATGGGCGGTGCGCTTACCGTGCCCGGAAACGTGAGCGCGGGCGCCGAGGCCAACATGGCAAGTGATCCCGAGGCGGCCGATGCCGTGCTGCGTTCGGGCCGCAAGCTCACTATGGTGGGGCTGGATGTGACGCATCGCGTGGTGCTCACGCGTCGCGACATTGCCGGCTGGACGGGCTCGGGCACCATGGCCGGTTGCGCGTTTGCGAGCATGGTGGAGCACTACATTGGCTCGTACGAGATGAACGCCCCCTACCTGGGTGGCTGCGCGCTGCACGATCCGCTTGCCGTCGCCGTGGCGATCGACCCCACGCTCGTGGGCGCGCTCGGCTGTAACCTGCGCGTCGACCTGCTGGGCGAGTATCGCGGCCGCACCATCTGTGACGAGCGCCGTGTGGCCGACCCCGACAAGAGCGCACTCGTGGCGCTGACCGTCGACGCCCCGCGCTTTCTGTCCGAGTTCAAGGCGCGTATGGCCCGCGTCCTGGGCTAAATGTTTTTCACGCCCCGCCCCATGTAGTCAATTTGGGACGGGGCTTTTTTAGCTACCGACTAAATGTGCCCGTTGGGGGAATAGTCGTGCCACTTCGCTTGACAACAGGCTAAACTAGCTATTAAACATTTACTATTCTGTTTAGATTGAATTTGCGGTCGTTTAGTTGCCGAGCCACGGGGCGGTCAAGCCACGATGCTCGGCCGCGACCGATGCTAGGGGGAACGATGGCTAAAGCAAGCGTCCGCGAGATCAGCCGCATTACCGGCTTTTCGCCCGCAACCGTGTCCAACGCGCTCAACCGCAAGCGCAGCGTGAGCGAGGAGACCGCCAAGGTCATCCTGGAGTGCGCGCAGTCGCTTGGCTATCAGCAGTCGACGCAGCTCGAGAGCATCCAGTTTGTGCTTGCGCGCAAGACGGGCGCCATCCTGGACGAGAGCACCTTCCATCCCGCGGTCATCGAGGGCGTGGAGCGCCAGGCGCGTCGCCACGGCATGAGCACGAGCTTTGTCTCGCTCGACTTTAGCGACCTGGACGCCGTGCGCCCGCAGGTCGAGGGCCTGATCGCCGACCCGTCGGCCGCCATCGTGCTGATGGGTACCGAGCTGGGCGAGGAGGACTACGCCCTGTTCGCCGACGCTGCCGCCCACCTGATTGTGCTCGACGGCTGGAGCGATCGCCAGTACTTCGATGCCGTAGTCATCGCCAACACCGATTCGGTGCTGCGTGCCGTGGATTACCTTATCGAGAAAGGCCACAGGCAAATCGGCTATCTGGCGGGCGACCTTCGGATCCGCAACTTTAAGGACCGCGAGCGCGGCTATCGCCAAGCGCTTGAGGACGCGGATCTTGAGGCCAACCCGGCATGGCACGTCACGCTGGGTACCACGCTCGAGGGCGCTTATCACGACATGGGCGTGTGGCTCGACAACGTCTCGCGCGACGATCTGCCGACGGCTTTCTTTGCCGAGAACGACGTGCTCGCCGTGGGCGCCATGCGCGCGTTCAACGAGCACGGTATTCGCGTGCCCGAGGATGTCTCGATCATCGGCTTTGACGACCTGTCTTTGGGCGCCTTCTCCAACCCGCCGCTCACCACGGTGCATGTTCCCAAGCACGAGGTGGGCGAGATCGCGGTGCGTCGCCTGGTGGGCAACATCCGCAACCCCAAGAGCTATACCTGCAAGACGGCCGTGTCGACCTACTTTGTCGAGCGCCAGAGCGTGTGCGAGATCTAGGCGAAGAAAACGCCGGGGCGCAGGGCGGCAAAGCTCGCTAAGGCAGCCATATCTAACGCTACTAAGAGAGGGTCCTTCGGGGCCCTCTTTTTGTTTCCCTTGTATGTTCAGTTTGTTTACATACCGTTTAGGCTGATTTCTCTACCGTTTACGGGACTTTCGCGCTAGACTATTAAACAAAAGAGTAAAACATTTAGTAAACAGAACAAAACGAAACACGCATCTGTTTACTGAACATGTGATTAGGGGAGGACGTACATGGATAAGATCAAGCTCGGTTTTGTGCCCACGCGCCGCAGCATCTTTAGCGCGCCGGATGCGATCAAGTATCGCGGGCTGACGGCTGATCGCCTGCGCGAGATCGGCGTCGACATTGTGGATATCGACGACATCAACGACGAGGGCCTGCTGTTCGACGACAGCCATATCGCGCCTATCATCGAGAAGTTCCGCGCCGAGGGCGTCGACGGCATCATGCTGTGCCACGCCAACTTTGGTACCGAGTACGTCTGCGCCCGCCTTGCCCGCGAGCTCGGTCTGCCCGTGCTGCTGTGGGGCCCGCGCGACGAGCGCCCCGAGCCCGACGGCACCCGCCTGCGCGATAGCCAGTGCGGCCTGTTCGCCACCGGCAAGGTCCTGCGCCGCTTCCAGGTTCCCTTCACCTACATGACCAACTGCCGCCTGACCGATCCCGAGTTCGAGCGCGGCGTCTGGGACTTTTTGGCCGTGTGCAACGTGGTCAAGACCTTCAAGCACACCCGTATTCTGCAGATGGCCACCCGTCCGTTCGACTTCTGGTCGACCATGTGCAACGAGGGCGAGCTGCTCGAGAAGTTCAACATCCAGCTTTCGCCCATCCCCATGACCGAGCTTGTCCAGGCCGTGCGCGACGCCCAGGCCGACGAGCAGGCCATGGCAGCCATGCTCGCCCACATTGCCGACAGCTTTGAGATCTGCATCCCCGAGGATAAGGTTCCCGCGGTTGCCGGTCTTGCCATCGCCATGAAGCGCCTGGTCGAGAAGTACGGTTGCAACGCCGGTGCCATCCAGTGCTGGAACGCCCTGCAGGACGAGTTGGGCATTATGCCCTGCGCCGCCAACGCCATCCTCAACGAGATGGGTATCCCCATCGTATGCGAGACAGATATCCACGGCGCCATCACCGCACTGATGGTCGAAGCCGCCGACCTGGGCCGTCACCGCGGCATGTTCGCCGACTGGACCGTGCGTCATCCCGATAACGAGAACGGCGAGCTGCTGCAGCACTGCGGCCCCTGGCCCTGCAGCTGCGCGGCCGTCAAGCCCAAGCTCACCTACCCGCTGGCCTTCGATCACCCCGGCGCGCTGACGGCCGAGGCCAAGCACGGCGACCTCACCCTTGCCCGCTTTGACGGCGACAACGGCGAGTACTCGCTGCTGCTGGGCAACGCCCGCGGCATCGACGGCCCGGCCGGCATGGGCACTTACCTGTGGGTCGAGGTCGACAACCTCAAGCGCCTCGAGGCCAAGATCGTCGAGGGTCCCTACATCCACCACTGCGTCGCCATTCACGCCAACGTGGTGCCGGTGCTCTACGAGGCGTGCAAGTACATCGGCATTGCCCCCGACTTATACGACCCGATTGAAGAAGACGTCAAAGCCTACCTGCGAGGAGAGTAGAAATGGCAACTATCGAAGAGCTTGAATCCCTGCGTTGGGACCTTCGCCGCGATTGCGTCGATATCATCATGGCTGGCGCCGGCGGCCATATCGGCGGCGACATGTCGGTGATCGATGCCCTCATGACCCTCTACGCCAACCATCTCAACATTTCGCCCGAGACCGTCGACGATCCCAACCGCGATCGCTTCGTGCTCTCCAAGGGCCACGCAATGGAGGCCTACTATGCGGTGCTCTGCCACGAGGGCTATCTGGACCTCGATGACGTCAAGGCCCGCTTCTCCAAGTTCGGCAGCCCCTACATCGGCCATCCCAACAACAAGCTCAAGGGCATCGAGATGAACTCGGGCTCGCTGGGCCATGGCCTGCCCGTGGCCGTGGGCATGGCGCTTGCCGGCAAGATGGACGGCCGCGACTACCGCGTCTACACCATCATGGGCGACGGCGAGCTTGCCGAGGGCTCGGTCTGGGAGGGCGCCATGAGCGGCGGCAATTACCGGCTCGATAACCTGTGCGCGCTCGTGGACCGCAACCGCCTGCAGATCAGCGGTAGCACCGAGGACGTCATGAAGCAGGATTCGCAGGAGGAGCGCTGGGCCGCCTTCGGTTGGAACGTGCTGTCCATTCCGGGCAACGAC
>CATXML010000109.1 GCA_958372035.1 uncultured Collinsella sp.
TTCCTGGAGTTCATGCTTTCCGACGACGTCCAGGGCAAGCTCGTCGAGGAGCAGGGCTTTATCCCCGTCTCTGCCATAAAGGTCGTCAAGGACGCCAGCGGCAAGGTCTCCGCTAAATAAGTAATCGCCCCGGAAAGGTTTTCAATGGCAAAACAGCTGCCAAAACGCGACCTTGAGAACGTGGGCCTGGGCGTCACGGGCGCGTGCGTTGCGCTCGTGACGCTTGTCGTTGCCGCGCTCATCTTTATGGTCGCCCAAAAGGGCCTCTCGGCTTTTCTCAAGGACGGCGTTTCGGTCGTCGAGTTCTTCACCGGCACCAAGTGGGACCTGGCCAACACGGCCGAAAACGGCCTGCCCTATACCGGCGCCCTGCCCCTGATCGTCACCTCGTTTGCGGTCATGGTGCTCTCCACGCTCATCGCGCTGCCCATCGCCATCGGCTCTGCCATCTTTGCGGTCGAGATTCGGCCTCAGTTTGGCTCCAAGGTCTTTCAGCCGCTTATTGAGCTTTTGACCGGCATTCCCTCGGTCGTCTTTGGCTTAATCGGCTTTCACGTGGTCGTCGGCCTTATGAAGAGCGTTTTCCACGTGAGCACAGGCCTGGGCATCTTGCCCGGCGCCATCGTGCTGGCCGTCATGATTCTGCCGACCATGACCACGCTTTCGGTCGATGGCCTGCGCGCCGTGCCCGACAGCTACCGTCAGGGCTCGCTCGCGCTGGGCTACACCCGCTGGCAGACCATCTGGCACGTGGTGCTCAAGTCCGCCATGCCGTCGCTCATGACCGCGGTCATCCTTGGCATGACCCGCGCCTTTGGCGAAACGCTCGCCGTGCGCATGGTTATCGGCGGCATCGAGGCCATGCCGACGTCGCTGCTGTCGCCGGCCTCGACTATTACCACCACGCTCACCACGTCTATGGCGGTCTATGCCGAGGGTTCGGCCCAGGACGATGTTCTGTGGGCGCTCGGTCTGCTGCTGATGGGTATGAGCCTCATCTTCATCCTGATCATCCACCTTATCGGCCGCAAGGGGGCGAAGACTCGTGGCTAGCACGCGCATCCACATCGACGAGGCGAGACTCGGGCGTGTCCAAAAACAGGACCGCATCGTCACGGGCGTGCTGACGGCAATCGTCGCCATCGTCATGCTCATCGTCGTCTCCATGGTGGCCTATATCCTGTTCGAGGGCATCTCGACGCTGTTCCAGCCGGGCTTTCTCACGCAGCCCGCGCGCGCCAACGGAACCCAAGGCGGTGTGCTCTACCAGCTGTTCGACTCGTTCTATCTGCTGCTGATCACCCTAGTCATCTCGGTGCCCATCAGCCTGGGCGGCGCGGTCTTCCTGGTTGAGTACGCGCCGGACGGGCCCATCCGCGACATCGCCTCCACTGCCATCGAGACGCTGTCCTCGCTGCCTTCCATCGTCGTTGGCATGTTCGGCTTTCTGGTGTTCTCGGTGCAGCTGGGCTGGAAGTACTCCCTCATCTCCGGCGCCGTCGCGCTCACCATGTTCAACATCCCCATCCTGGTGCGCGTGATCCAGCAGGCGCTCGAGGACGTGCCGCAGGCCCAGCGCGATGCGTGCCTGGCCATGGGCCTTACTCGTTGGGAGGCCACGCTGCACATCCTGATTCCCGAGGCCATGCCCGCCATCGTGACCGGCATCGTGCTTTCGGCCGGCCGCGTGTTTGGCGAGGCCGCGGCGTTGCTCTTTACCTCGGGGATGAGCTCGCCGGTGCGTCTGAACTTCTTGAGCTTTAACCTGTCGAGCCCCACCTGCGCCTGGAACGTGTTCCGCCCCGGCGAGTCGCTTGCCGTGCACATCTACAAGATTTACGGCGAGGGCAGCCCCGAGGCACAGCAGATCGTCTGGGGCACCGCGGCGCTGCTGATGATTTGCGTGCTGCTGTTTAACGTAGTCGCCCGTATCGTGGGCAAGCAACTGGCAAGGAAGATGACGGCCGAATGAGCGAGATGAAAGCAACGACCGCACCCGAAGCGGCATCGTCCGAGACCCAGGACTTTTTGTCGAGCGTGGGGGAGAGCGAAAAGCACGTGCGCGTGAGCGGCAAGGCTGTGAGCGACGAGGTCGTGCTCTCCACCAAGGACGTCAACGTATACTATGGCGATCACCATGCGCTACACGATACGTCGCTCGACTTTCACAAGGGCGAGATCACGGCGCTCATCGGGCCTTCGGGCTGCGGTAAGTCAACCTTCTTGCGCAGCCTCAACCTGATGAATCGCGAGATTCGCGGCTGCCGCGTGGAGGGCGAGATCAACTACCGCGGGCGCAACGTGAACACCAAGACCGAGAACACGTACGAGCTGCGTCGCTCCATCGGCATGGTGTTCCAGCAGCCCAACCCCTTCCGCAAGTCCATTCGCGACAACATCACCTTTGCGCCCAAGCGCCACGGCATCACCGACCGTGACGAGCTCGACCGCATGGTCGAGGAAAGTCTGCGCGGTGCCGCGCTGTGGGACGAGGTCAAAGACAAGCTCGACAAGAGCGCCTACGCGCTTTCGGGCGGTCAGCAGCAGCGTCTGTGCATTGCGCGCACGCTGGCGCTCAACCCCGACGTGATCCTGTTCGACGAGCCCTGCTCGGCGCTCGACCCCATCTCGACGTTGGCGATCGAGGACCTGATGTCGTCGATCGTTGCCGACCGTGCCATCGTCATCGTGACGCACAACATGGAGCAGGCGTCGCGCGTGTCCAACCGCACGGCGTTCTTCTACATGGGCGATATGGTCGAGTACGACGAGACCGACGAGATTTTCCAACGGCCCAAGGATAAGCGGCTGAATGATTACCTCACCGGTATGTTCTCCTAGTCCGGGACATGCTTGAGGCCCGCGGCGGCCACGGTTGTCGCGGGACTGATTGGAGAGGCGGGTCATCTCTTTTGCGAGATGGCCCGCCTTTTTGCTCTGCGACCGAAACGACCACCACAAAGGGGACAGGCACCTTCGTGGTGGTTTGGGGTGGGGCTCGCTGCTATCATGGACAACGTTGAATTTCTACGAAGGAGCAGGGCATATGGCGATTCTTTTGGGATGCGATTCCATCAGCCTAGAGTTTCCCACCAAGCATATTTTCGATAGCGTGACGCTCGGCGTGGGCGAGGGCGACCGCATTGGCATTGTCGGTAAAAACGGCGACGGCAAGTCGACGCTGCTGAGCGTGCTCGCCGGCACGCTGGAACCCGACGACGGACGCGTGACGCACCGCCGCGGCACCACGATCGGACTGCTCGGCCAAAAGGACCAGCTTGTCGATACCGACACCGTGCATCATGCCGTCGTGGGCGACGCGCCCGAGTATGAGTGGGCGTCGAGTCCGCGTACGCGCCAGATCCTGGCTGGCCTCATTAGCGATGTGCCCTGGGAGGGCACGGTGGGCGAGCTTTCGGGCGGTCAGCGCCGTCGCGTGGACCTCGCGCGCCTGCTGATCGGCGACTACGACGTGCTCATGCTCGACGAGCCCACCAACCACCTGGACATGCGCACCATCAACTGGCTCGCGCGACACTTAAAGGCCCGCTGGCAGCGCGGCCAGGGCGCCATGCTCGTGGTCACGCACGACCGCTGGTTTTTGGACGAGGTCTGCACCAGCATGTGGGAGGTCCACGACGGCCAGGTCGATCCCTTCGAAGGCGGCTACTCGGCATATATCCTTCAGCGCGTGGAGCGCGACCGCATGGCCGCGGTTACCGAGGAGCGCCGTCGCAACATGGCGCGCAAGGAGCTTGCGTGGCTGAGCCGTGGCGCCCAGGCGCGTTCCACCAAGCCCAAGTTTCGCGTTGAGGCTGCTCGCGAGCTGATCGCCGACGTACCGCCCGTGCGTGACGAGCTGGAGCTCAAGCGCCTTGCCGTGAGCCGCCTAGGCAAGCAGGTCATCGATGTCATCGACGTGGATGCCGGCTATGCGGATACCGATGGTGCGCCCAAGCAGGTGCTCACCGATGTGACCTGGCTCATCGGCGCGGGCGACCGCTATGGCCTGTTGGGCGAGAACGGCGCCGGCAAGTCGACCTTGCTCGACGTGATCCAGGGCAAGATTGAGCCCACGCGCGGCCGTGTGAAGATTGGCCAGACGGTGCGCTTTGGCGTTCTGTCGCAGCAGCTCGAGGAACTCGAGCCCTACATGGGTGACACGATCCGCGAGGTGCTCGGCAACTATAAGAAGTACTACGTCATCGACGGCAAGGAGACTTCGCCCGAGAAGCTCTGCGAGCGCCTGGGCTTTACGACACAGCAGCTCTGGAGTCGCATCGGCGATCTTTCGGGCGGCCAGCGCCGTCGCCTGTCGCTGCTGCTGACGATCCTGGACGAGCCCAACGTGCTTATCCTGGACGAGCCCGGCAACGACCTGGATACCGATATGCTGACGATTGTCGAGGATCTGCTCGACGGCTGGCCCGGCACGCTGATCCTGGTGACGCACGACCGCTTCTTGATGGAGCGCGTGACCGACCAGCAGTGGGCGCTGCTCGACGGCCACCTGACGCATATGCCCGGTGGCGTGGACCAGTACCTTCGCCTGTGCAACGCTACCGCCGAGGGCGAGCCCGTGGGCGCGCCGAGCGCCAAGACCGGCACGTTTGACACCGGTGCCGCGGCAGCTGCGGCCGAAAAGCCCAAGTCGAGCGGTCAGCCCAACGGCCTGTCCAACGCCGAGCGCCAGAAGCTCCGCCGCGAGGTGAGTTCGCTCGAGCGCAAGATGGAGACGCAGCGCACCCGCGTTGAGGAGGCCGAGGCGGCAATGGCCCAAGTCGATCCCACCAGCTACACGGCGCTCGGCGAGCAGCAGGCAAAGATCGACGAGGCTCACGCCGCCATGGACGAGCTGGAGATGGCGTGGCTCGAGGCGAGCGAAAAGCTCGAGGGCGAGGAGTAGGCGAGAATGATCAAAGCCGCGTTTTTCGATATCGACGGTACGCTGCTGAGCTTTAAGACCCACCGGATTCCGGCGTCGGCGCAGCAGGTGCTCGACAGCTTTCGCGAGCAGGGGATTGCGTGCGTGATCGCCACGGGCCGTCCGACCTACCAGATGCCGGACTGGCTGTTCGACCTGGGCTGGGATGCGTACATTACGCTTTCGGG
>CATXML010000110.1 GCA_958372035.1 uncultured Collinsella sp.
CTGCGATGTAGAGCGAGCCCATGTCGCCGCCGAGCGAGCCCAAAAGCGAGTTGGCAACGGTGTTAAAGATAAAGGTCGCGCCCTGGACCAGGAAGAACGGGAAGCCGATTTTGAGGATCTGGCCGCAGACGGCGAGGTCGAGCTTAAGGTCGGCCAGGCTAATCTGGAGCTGGGACTTTTTGCCCCCGATGAACCAGAAGATACCGATGGCCCAGATACCGATGGAAAGCCCGTAGTACACGCCGGCGCCCATAACGCCAAACTTGAGCACAAACGTAGAAAGCGCGAGCCAGCAGATGGCAACGATGGCCGAAACGGTCATGAGGTTGGCCTGGACCTGAACCTTCTCGTCCACACGCATCACAGCGGTGACCATCTGGCCAATGACCGTGAGCGGCAGCAGCACGGCGAAGGTGCGCACGCCGGCAACGGTATCGGCCATGATGTCGGGCGTGGCGCCAAAGAATGCGCAGATGGGCTCGGTAAACACGGCCATCACCACAGCAAGCAGCACACTCACAATCGTGGTGAGCCAAAAGCCCTGGCTAAAAGCCTTGCTTGCGCCCTTGACGTCGCCGGCACCCAAAAGGTTGCCCACCACGGCGGGCACGCCGGTGCCAAACAGGTTGCCAAAGGCCAGGTTGATGTACTCGACCGACATGATGATCGAGACGCAGGCCAGGCCGTGGGCACCCAGGCCCCAACCCATCACGAGGCCCTCGAGGACCACCATGATGATCTGGGCGAGCATGCCCTGGCCGGTGACGATGGTGTACTTACGCACCAGACCGGGAATCGGTTGGGAGGCGAGCTCGCGCTCCTCCTCCACGGCAGCGGTTACTTCTTCTGCCATTGTTCTCCCCTTTCCTTGAGAGAGTAGTGCTGAATGGATGTCAGGCGGCTGACAACTGGCGCCAAGCCGCCCAACCAAACGATGGCGCTAGGCCTCAAAGACCACCTTGCCGGCGATCATCGTAAGGGCCGCGGTAGCCTCGAGCACCTCTGCCGGCTCGCAGGTAAAGAGATTGCGGTCGAGTACGCAAATGTCGGCTTGCTTGCCGCAGGCGAGTGTGCCGATGCGGTCCTCAGCATGCATAGCGTAGGCGCTGCCGTAGGTGTATGCGCGCAGGGCCTCGGCCATAGTGATTCGCTCCTCGGGGAACCAACCCTCAGGATTAGATCCATCCTCGAGCATGCGGTAGACCGCTCCATAGACTTCCTCCATAGGCTCAAGCCCCACGACCGGGAAGTCGGAGCCCAGATGCACGCAGGCACCGCTCGCGAGCAGGCTATGAATTGGCCACGAGAGCGCCGCGCGCTCGGGACCAACGGCGTCGTCCTTTGCCAAGTCTGCCATATCAAGCAGCATATGCCACGGCTGCATGGCCGGACAGACGCCGAGCTCCGCATAGCGCGGCAAATCCTCAGGTTGAACAGTCTCGTTGTGCTCCATGGAGTGACGACGGCCCATAAGACCGTAACGCTTCTCGCCCTCCTCGAAGCAGTCCAGGATAAAGCGTACGGAACGATCGCCTATGGCATGGATGCGCGTGTCGACACCCCACTCAAGCGCTTTAAGGATGGCTTTGCGCACACGCTCAGGTTCCTCAGCCGGCTCGCCACAGGTCTCGGAAGCATTAGCATAGGGCTCGAGCATCCAAGCAGTATGATCGGAACACACACCGTCAATGAACTGCTTAAAGCCATGCCACTCGACTTGCGTGCCCGGGAAGTCGTATTTCGCCCGAATCTCCTCGAGCGTCATGGCCTCGTTCTCAAAAAGGTCTGTGTACATGAACACGCGCAACGGAAGTTCGCCCTTGCGGTTAAGCTCCGCGAGGAATTTATAGGGGTTATCCATGCTCACAAAAGTGGGGTTTACCATGCCGACTGTCGTAATACCGAGAGCGTTGGCACGATGCGCGGTCTTGGCAAAGGAAGCACTAGCCACCTCGGGGGCAGGATTGTATACCTCATCCAAGAAAAGGGATCCCGCGTTGTTCGAGAAGACCCCAGTGGGGTTGCCAGCTTCATCCCTAAGAATCTTGCCGCCTGATGGGTCTGGCGTTTCAGCAGTAATGCCGACTTTCTCGATAGCGCAGGTATTGGCACTAAACGTATGCATGTCGACCTGCTGCAAAAATACCGGACGGTCCGAGATGTATTTGTCAATCATCGCGGCCGTGGGCATCTCGGGCACATCCCACTGGAACTGAATGATTTGGCAGCCCACAATCCACTCGTTGCTCGGGTGGCTTTCGGCAAATGCCTGAACACGCTCCATACACTGCTCGAAGCTTGTGCAATCGATGAGATTGACGGCAAAATCGGGATCAGTCATAAAGGCGCCCTGGGCAAAATGCGTATGCGAGTCGATGATGCCAGGCATGACGAGCCTATCGCCATAGTCGCGCACCTCAGTATCGGGGCCGATAAAAGCGTCGAGGTACTTATCTTCGCCGCACGCAACAATTCTGTCACCTGCGACGGCAACGCCGCCCTTGAACGGTGCCAGCCCGTCACCAGTGAACACAGCATTGCTTTTGATGACTAAATCCGCTTTGTCCATATGAGCCTCCTCAGACGTTACAGGACAATGGATGAACGCCACGATACGGCGCGCCCAATCGGTGAGGGAGCATTTGTTGCTCCCTGCATGACACGTGCCTACGAGCGGTCGGGCGTCTGTCCAGCACCCTACTCCCCGTGTCAACACCCATTGACGCACCTCCTGCACAAGCTGCCAAGATGGAAGCGGGCGAACGGACGGGTTAAGCAGGTTTACACGTCTGACCAGGTATTTTATTGTCTAAGTTTATTGTCGCTTCTTTACGCCGAGTGGTCTGCGATATGCCGTCAGCCGATCCACCCCAGCCTTACGAGCGCCAGAATGTCTCAATCAAGTCGTCGCGCGCCTTGACTTCGCTCTTTACATAGATGCGATGCAGGTGAGCCTTGACGGTACCTGGGCTAATCACAAGTTCATTAGCAATATTTTGGACATCGAGTCCACGCAATACGAGTGTAAGCACTTCCTGTTCGCGCTTTGAAAGCCCATGCTCGTCCGAGAAAATCGCAACACGCGAGACAAGGTCCTCCCGTGCATCACGGCGCTCTGTCGCTACCTCTTCATCGGCACGAGGGTGACGCGAGAACACACGTAAGATATGGCTGAACTGTTTAAATAGCTGAACGGCTGCAGCAACAAACAATAAATTCTCTGAGATATTCCGCTCGCCCAGATACCATAAAAAGGCGCTCACCATCACGTTGTCAACGTCAGGCGTGCAGAATAGGATCATATAGGTATCCTCGATAACCACCATCACGGTAAGCACGCAGGCTATGCGAAAGAACGTCCGAGAGCGCTCAAGATCGAGCCGCTCAGCCCTATTCTCCGTCTTGCGATAGCGGGCGTAAGCATATACCAAGCAGAATGCCATTCCCAAATCGCGCGAAAGCCAAAAAAGATATTGCTGAACCTGGCCCGCAAAGCCAGTACGAGGCACCAGAGCAAGCTGAAGCACGGCGATCGGTACGACATATGCGGCAACGCGCTTAACGGTCACCTCATCGTGTAAGCGAAACGTTACCCAAAGCCATACGCACGCAAGAATCGCCACGCCCAGCGCGCAGCGCAGTAACGGATGTTGAAGCGGCTCATCAAACGTCACCACATAGTCATATTTGAGCCGGTTGTACTCATCAAAGAAGATCACCGACATATCGAAGATATAGAGAAGGAAGCCCGCGGCCGCCACCAAACAATCGCGTCGACGAGTCATGAGCCATATTACGAGTGCAGTTGATGCCGTCACCAATCCAACGCCCATGACAAGAATCGTGTAGATAAAGAATGCGAAGCTCATACTACCCTCATTCCGCGCACAACCAGCTTGATTCCGCATTACAGTTATGGTAAGACATCGAACGAATACCAAGATCGAAAGGAGATGCCATGGCGCCGATTGCACCGCTCAAGATTATTGTCGCGCCCGCCGCCAAGGCCATCGCCAGGATCGGTTCGACCATGACCTACGATGACGTTCCTTGCATCGTTGATGAGCGCAACGACAGTTGCCCTTACCTGGGCCACGTCCCCTACTTTGCGCCTAAGCTCGCTTCTGATCCCGAGCACCGCGAACAGTAATCCAAGATGCAGCAAGCGCCGCGCAGCTCGCGGCGCTACTGTTTTGGTGCAAAGAAACCTGTCCCCCTTGCACCAACGCCGGGATTATCGACACTGCGGCCGCGGCGCGATATGAGGCGCGAAACCTCGCCCAGCAACACGCCGACCACCACACCCATGAGAATGGGCAGCTTTGCCATTTCGGCGGGCGAGCTGTTGAGCGGCGCAATCGTAGCGACAATCGAAAGCACGAGCTCTACCACGGGAATCGCGAGCGCCACCGCGAGTACTTTGCCCTCGAAGGGCGCACGGAACACACGCGGGCGACCGTCGTATTTGCGCAGACGCCAAAACGCCGGGAACATCGGGATATAGCTCATGAGCAAGAAGACGACGTTCATCGAGAAGAAAACCCAAAAGACGTCGGAGCCCTCGCCCAGCGGAATCTGAAGCAGTAGTACCAGGCTGGCAAAACATCCGTTAATGATTGCCGAGCCATTGGGCATGCCGGTCTTCTTGGACACCAGCGCAAAGGGACGCGGCATATTGCCATGACGCGCGGCATAGCTCGCCACGTTGTTAACGCCAAAGCTCCAGCAAATCATGTTGGCGAACAGCGTCACCAAAAAGGCCACGCCCACGACCATCGTCAGCGGATGGCTGCGCCCCAACATGGCGGCGACCGCGTCCACAATGCCCGAATCGAGCGAAAGCTGCTCGGTGGGAACCGCGGCTCCAATGCCGATGCCGCAGATAATGTAGATTGCCGCAATGGCAACGCCACCAGCGATAACCGCCTTGGGGATATCGCGCGATGGGTTTTTCATCGTGCTGGCAAAGGTCGCGACCACTTCGAAGCCCATAAAGTTGAACAGGATGATCGATAGGTACGTCAACGAATTGGTGTCGCCCAAATCTGGAATGAAGGTCTTAAACGACATATCGTTGGCAAAGCCGTTATTGCAGGCAAACCAAAT
>CATXML010000111.1 GCA_958372035.1 uncultured Collinsella sp.
CGCGGAGAATCGAACTCTATGCAGGGCGCGAGCGTTAAGCAAACGCGAAGCGTTTGTAGCGAGCGGGCGAGGACGCCGGCAGGCGGCCGAAGCCGGTGCGTATTTGCGAAGCAAATACGCGGATTCTCCGCGCAAACTTTCGACTCAAAACGGATGCGATGTTATCGAATCTCAGCCTGCCATACGCCGCATCAACGGAATCCCAAACCCGCGGAGAACCGAACTCTGTGCAGGGTGCGGGCGTAAAGAAAACGCCGCAGCAACGCAGAGTGGGACACGCTTTCCCAATGGCGGCCCAGGCGGAAAATCCATCCCGGAATTCGCGCCCAGAACGGGACATGCTTTCCGGATGCCCGCTCAAGCGGAAACTGCGACCCGGAATTTGTCCTGAGACCGTGAGGGGAGGGCAGCTTGACCGCCCCGCCCTCCTCAACTCCAAAACCCATGCGCCCTCCATTCCAAAACTGGGTAGAAGAAAGCCAAAACGCAATCGCAGGAGGTCAACATGACTGCAGAAGATAAGGCAAAGAACGCCGGCAAGGTCGCGCTCGTTTTGGAGGGCGGCAGCTTCCGCGGGCAATTTACCGCAGGCGTACTCGACGTTCTCATGGAGGCCGGCGTCGAGATTCCGGCGGTATATGGCGTATCGGCCGGCGCCCTCAACGGCGTGAACTACAAGTCGCACCAGATCGGCCGTGCCAACCGCATCAACCTGGCTTTCTGCAACGACAACCGCTTCATGGGCGCCGCATCGTTTGCGTCCACGGGCTCCATCGTGGGTTACGACTTTATCTTCAACGATGTCCAGGACCGCCTGGACCCCTTTGACAACGAGACGTTCGACGCGAGCCCCATCGAGATGTACGCCGTCGCGACGGACATGCTCTTTGGAACCGCCGCGTACCTCCCGGTCAAAAGCGCCGTGCTCGATCTCGACGCCGTGCGCGCCTCGACCTCGTTGCCGCTGGTGACGCCGCCGGTCGAGATCGATGGGCACAAATACGTCGACGGCGGCGTAGCCGATTCGGTCCCCGTCGAGCACGTGCTGGAGGAGGCGGGCTTCGATCGCGCGGTTGTCATTGTCACGCAGGACCGCTCGTACGAGAAAAAGCCCTACGAGTTTATGCCCGCCGCACGCGCTCGCTATGCCGACTACCCCTACCTGCTCGAGGCTATCGAGACGCGCCACGACCGCTATAACATCCAGCGCATGCATCTATGGAAGTATGAGCGTGAGGGCCGCGCGCTGGTCGTTGCTCCGCAAAAGCCGGTCGAGGTCGGTCACGTTGAGCATGATCCGGCAAAGCTCCTCGACCTGTATATTCAGGGCCGCCAGGAGGCAAAGCGCCTACTGAGTGATATCGAGGCATTTGTCGAGCGCTAGTGTCGCGACGTCATGACCCATGGATGACATGTGCAGAAACTCTGGTCGGAGCCAAAATACCTGTTGACTCGAGCGGCGAGCGGGGTAATATGGACGGGTTACTTGCAGAGCCCCGTGAATCTCTGTAACAACACGTACTGTACATGGAGGAGTCTAAGTGATTTCGAAATCGACTCACTACGCCAAGCAGGGCGAGGTCCAGCGCAACTGGGTTCTCGTCGACGCCGATGGTGCTGTCCTGGGCCGTCTTGCCACCCAGATCGCAATGATCCTGCGCGGTAAGAACAAGCCCCAGTTCACGCCCAACAGCGACTGCGGCGACTTCGTTGTCGTCATCAACGCCGATAAGGTCCAGCTTACCGGTAACAAGGCCGACACGAAGACCTATTATCGCCACAGCGGCTACAACGGCGGCCTCAAGGCTGAGAGCTTCCGCCAGGCTATGGAGAAGCACCCGGAGAAGGTTATCGAGCGCGCCGTTCGCGGTATGCTGCCCAAGACCACCCTCGGCCGTGCCCAGATGACCAAGCTTAAGGTCTACGCTGGTGCCGAGCATCCGCATGCTGCCCAGAACCCCACGAAGATTGAGCTGGAGGCTTAAAGATGGCTGAGAACACCGTTGTCTACCAGGGTACCGGCCGTCGTAAGAACGCCGTCGCCCGCGTCCGTCTCGTCCCCGGCACCGGCAAGGTGACCATCAACAAGCGTGACGCCGAGCAGTATTTCGGCCGTCATCAGCTCGTTGAGAACGCCCTTGCTCCCTTCAAGGTGACCGACACCGCCGGTCAGTTCGACGTTATCGCTCTGTGCGATGGCGGCGGCATCTCCGGTCAGTCCGGCGCTCTGCGCCTGGGCATCGCCCGCGCTCTTCTGAACGCTGGCGACTACCGTGCTGACCTCAAGAAGGCCGGTTTCCTTACGCGCGATGCTCGCGTGGTCGAGCGCAAGAAGTACGGCCTCAAGAAGGCCCGCCGCGCTCCCCAGTTCTCCAAGCGCTAAGGTTTTATCTCCTTACGAGATACAATGTACAAGCGGGGCCTGCCGATTCCTCGGCGGGTCCCGCTTTTCTTTTTCGACTAGGGTAGGCGGTTGCATATCGCCTGCTAGGGAAGGAGCGATCCTATGCCCCAGAACATCTTCGGTACCGACGGCGTCCGTGGCGTCGCCAATGCCGACCTCTCGTGCGACCTCGCGTTTCGCCTGGGCCGCGCGGCGACCAAGTTCCTTGGTCCGGATATCTGCGTCGGCCGCGACACGCGTCTTTCGGGCACCATGCTCGAGAGCGCTCTGACCGCCGGCATCATGGCCGAGGGCGGCCGTCCGCACTGCTGCGGCGTCATCCCCACGCCTGCCGTGGCGCTGCTCACCGTCCAGAACGAGCTCGATGGCGGCATCGTCATCTCTGCTTCGCATAATCCGCCGGAGTTCAACGGCATCAAGTTCTTTAGCCGCAAGGGCATGAAGCTTCCCGATGCGGTCGAGGAAGAGATCAGCGCCTGGGTCATGTCCGAGGAAGCCATGGCTGCCGACACGCTGCCGACCGGTGCCGGCGTGGGTCACATCATCAAGATGAAAGACGCCCGCAAGGCATATGTCGACCACGCCATCGATACGCTTGATGGCCTGAGGCTCGATGGCCTAGTCGTTGCCGTCGACTGCGGCCATGGCGCTTCTTGCCAGACCACGCCTGCCGCGCTGCAGCGCCTGGGCGCCACGGTCCATGCCATCAACACCGATTACTGCGGCACCGACATTAACGTTGAGTGCGGCTCTACGCACCTTGAGCCCCTGCGCGAGCTCGTGCTGCGAACCCACGCCGACATCGGCCTGGCCCACGACGGCGACGCCGATCGCGTGCTGTTCGTGGACAGCGAGGGCAACGAGATCGATGGCGACTACATTCTTGCCATCTGCGGCTCCGACCTGGCCGCTCGCGGCAAGCTCGCCAATTCCGAGATCGTCTCGACCGTTATGTGCAACCTGGGCTTCTCCATCGCAATGAAGGAGCAGGGCTTCGAGATGGTCCAGACCGCCGTGGGCGACCGCTATGTTCTTGAGCGCATGCTCGCGGATGGCGCCGTCATCGGTGGCGAGCAGTCCGGCCACATCATCTTCCTGGAGCACAACACCACCGGTGACGGGCTGGTGACGGCCCTGCAGCTGCTGGCCGTGCTCAAGCGCACCGGCCGCACCCTCACCGACCTTGCCGGCATCATGAAGAAGTACCCGCAGGTACTCGTCAACGTGCATTCGGACAACAAGGCCGGCCTGGACGATTGCCAGCCCATTTGGGACGCCGTCGCTGCCGCCGAGAAGGAGCTCAACGGCCGCGGCCGCATCTTGGTGCGCCCGAGCGGTACCGAGCCGCTGGTTCGCGTTATGGCCGAGGCGGAGACGCACGAGCTCACCCAGCGCGTTGTCGACGACATCGTCGAGGTTGTCAAGCGTGAACTTCCCTAATGGTCAAAAACGGGTGCCAAGTGGTAAACTGTTAAAGCAATTTTGATTGATTGGTATGTCCGAGGGGGAGCATGTTCACTAAAGTCCTAAGGTCTTTTGGTATGCGTGGTCGAGTCCTTACGCTGGATGCTCCCATCTCGGGCGACGTCATTCCGCTCTCCGAGGTAAACGATCAGACGTTTGCCACCGGCCTTTTGGGCCAGGGCGTTGCCATTCAGCCTACGGGTACGCGTGTGATTGCGCCGGCAGACGCCAAGGTCGAGGCCATTTTTCCCACGGGTCACGCCGTCGCGCTCAACACGGTCGATGGCTTGGACGTGCTCATCCACGTTGGTTTGGACACTGTTCAGCTCGAGGGCAAGCACTTTACTGTACATGCGCAAGTGGGTGACATCGTCCATAAGGGCGATGTGCTCATCGAGTTCGATCGCGAGGCAATTGCTGCCGAGGGTTACGATGTGACGGTTCCCATCTTGGTGTGCAACTCCGTTGAGTTCTCGAGCATCAAAGGCTCCGTTGGCGAGCATGTCGAGGAGATGGACCAGCTCATCGTCGCGCGTGAGCGCTAGTCGCTCCGCTTTGCCTTTAGCCTACAATTCAAACACGTTTACGGAGGGCGCCCTTGAAACAGGGCGCCCTCCGTGGCAAGATGGGATTTGTCCGAAGCTAAACAGCTTTGGGTCACCGTGGACGGGCAGGGGCCTCGACGCGGGTAGACACGAGACGCATACATTACGCGACCTCGCCCTGGTGGCCGCACACGTTGGTTGCGGCCGACGCGGGCCGCGGGCAAGTGCTTGTAAGGGGAGCCTTGCCTCTCTTGTACGAGAAAGGACGCGTAATGAAGATCATTAAAGCTAAAGACTACGAGGATATGAGCCGCAAGGCCGCCAATATCATCTCGGCCCAGGTTATTCTCAAGCCCGATTGCGTGCTGGGTCTTGCCACCGGCTCCACTCCGATTGGCGCCTACAAGCAGCTCGCCGCTTGGTACAAGAAGGGTGACGTCGACTTTGCCGAGGTCAGCACCTACAACCTCGACGAGTATCGTGGCCTTTCGCACGACGATCCCCAGAGCTACCACTACTTTATGCGTGAGAACTTCTTCGATCACATTAACATCGACCTGAACAACACGCATGTGCCCGATGGTTCCAACCCCGACGCCGCCGCTGCCTGCTCTGAGTAAGACAAGATCTTCGCCGCCGCCGGTTACCCGGATCTGCAGCTGCTCGGCATTGGCATCAACGGCC
>CATXML010000112.1 GCA_958372035.1 uncultured Collinsella sp.
GCAATAACGCCAAGGCAAAACGCCGCGACCAGGCGAGCGTCCACAGCAAGGCCCACGGCGGCCGCAATGCAGCACGCCAGCACGATCGATTTGTCGAAAAGCCTGTTCATACGGGTATTGTACGCGAAGTCGCGTGTGGTGGAGGGGCCGCCCGCGCAACCGTGACATTCCTCCCGCACGGTAAATTGGGAGCGCCGGCGGGCCACGCGGCCAAGCCCCGCATTCGTGACAAAGCTCACTGGCGCGCGCCGGCGGCTCCTGCGATGATGCAATCGTACCGGGCCGCAATCAACGGAAGGGCCGACTCATGACAGACATCGTCCACGTCGAAAACCTCGTCAAGCGCTACGACGATCTTATCGCGCTCGACCACTTTAACCTGAGCATCGCCCCCGGCGAGATCTTTGGCCTGCTGGGCCCCAACGGCTCGGGCAAGACCACATCCATCAACTGCATTCTGCAGCTGCTCGCCTACGACAAAGGTACCATCGAGCTGTTCGGCGAGCCCATGACGCCCGCCCGCTATGACCTCAAGCGCCGCATCGGCGTGGTGCCACAGCAGGTGGCGGTGTTCGACGAGCTCACCGTGCGTGAGAACATCGACTATTTCTGCAGCCTCTACGTCAACGACCGCAAGCGCCGCCGCGCGCTGGTGGACGAGGCGATCGACTTTGTCGGGCTGGGCGACTTTACCAAGTTCCGCCCCGGCAAGCTCTCGGGCGGCCTGGCGCGCCGCCTTAACATCGCCTGCGGTATCGCGCACAAGCCCGAGCTCATCTTTTTTGACGAGCCCACGGTGGCGGTCGACCCGCAGAGCCGCAACGCCATCCTGGAGGGCATCTGCCGCCTGCGCGACGAGGGCGCCACGGTGGTGTATACCAGCCATTACATGGAGGAAGTCGAGCAGATTTGCAGCCGCATCATGATCATGGACGGCGGCCGCGTACTGGCGCAGGGCACCAACGACGAGCTCAAGCGCATGATTCAGATGGGCGAGCGCGTGACGGTCGAGGTCGGCGCCGTCGAGACTGCCACGGTTGAGCGCCTGCGCGCCCTCGAGCACGTGCTCAGCGTCGAACTGTCCGGCGGCGAGCTCGTCTGCACTTGCGAGGCGAGTCCGCACAACCTGGTCGACATCCTCGACACGCTGCGCGCCGCCGACGTGGCACTCGGCCGCGTGTGGAGCGAGCCGCCGACCCTCAACGACGTGTTCCTCGAGATCACCGGCCGCGAGCTGCGCGACTAGGGGGCAGCTATGTTCAACACCATCATCACCACGCTCAAGACGCTACTGCGTCGACCGAGTACATGGGTCTGGGGCGCGATCTTTCCCATTGCGCTTTCAACGATGTTCATGTTTATGTTTGCGAACCTCAGCTCCGACGGCACGGTCGATCCGGTGCCGGTTGCCATCGTGGCGGACGAGGCCTGGGACGCCTCGACCTTTAAGAACGTGGCGGCTTCGCTTGCCAAGGAAGGCGACGACCAACTGCTCGAGATCCACGAGTGCGACGACGCAGCCGACGCGAGCCGTGCGCTTAAGGCCGGCGAGGTCGCGGGCATCTATACGGTCGACGACGCGGGCACGCCCAAACTCACGCTGCTATCGAGTTATGACGGCTCGCGTGCGTCGTCGGTGCTCACCGATCGCAGCATCCTGGAGACGGTGGCAAGCTCGTATACACAAAATGCCGAGCTCATGTCCCAAATTGCCCAGGACAACCCAGCGGCGCTCGCCGACCCGGAGGCGGTTGCGCGCGCCCTGTCGCTCGAGGGCGGCACCCGTCGCGTGAGCCTGACGCGTACCACGCCCGATGGCACGGTCATCTACTACTATGCGCTCTTTGGCCTGGTCGCGATGATGTCTGCCGAGTTTGCCGCCTTGAGCGTCGTCGACCTGCAGCCCAATCTGTCGGGCCTTGGTGCGCGTCGCTGCGTGGGCGGCCTTTCCAAGACGGCGTCGCTGGCCGGTATCTTTGTGGGCTCGTGGCTGGTTTCCTTTGCCTCGATGACGATCGCGATCGGCTATGTGCGCCTGGTCGTGGGCGTCGACTTTGGCGGGCGTGAGGGGCTGTGTCTGGTGGGCGGTGCCGCTTCCGCGCTTGCCGCCACGGGCCTGGGGCTCTTTGTGGGCACGCTTCCCGTTAAGGGCGGCAAGGCGTCCAAGTCCGGCATCCTTACGGGCTTTGCTACCACGTGCGCCCTGTTCGCCGGGCTCTACGGCGAGCCGGCGATGGCGCTTGCCGACGACGTCGCCCGCGCCTGCCCGGCCGAGTGCTGGCTCAACCCCGTCAAGCTTATCTGCGACATGTTCAACCGCCTGTATTTCTTTGAGGACCTGGGCCCCTTTGCCGTTCGCGCCGGCGCACTGGTCCTTATGGCGCTGCTGTTCGTTGCCGCCGCCACGCTGATCTTTGGAAGGAGCCGCTATGAGCACCTTTAAGACCGCGCTTCGCATGGCGCTCGCGCACCCGCTCTATCTGCTCATCTACACGGTGTTCATTTCGCTCATGGGCGTATTCATTGCGGCCTCGGTGAGCTGGAACTCGTCGCAGCTCACCGAGTACAAGCCCTACGATGCCAACGTGATCGTGGTCGACCGCGACGACAGCGACCTTTCGCGTGCGCTTACCAAGCATCTGGGTTCGCGCTTTGAGCTGGTCACGGGCATCGGCGACGACACCTACGACCTCGCGGGTGCGCTCTCCAAGAGCAACAGCGCCAAGGGCAGCGCCGATTGCGTGTTCTTTATCCCGGAGGGGTTTGAGAGCGACCTCGTTGCAGCCGCCCGCGCGGGGGAGTCCCTGCCCAAGCTCGATGTGACCTACGGTGCCGGCACCATGGCGGCGGCGCTTTCGTCTGCCGAGGCCTCGCGCTGGATCTCGCTCGCGGGCGCTGCGGCGGCGCTTGAGCCCGCCGCCTCCAACGGCGACGTTGCCAAGGCCGCCGAGCATGCGGCCACCGAGCGTGCCGAGGTCGAGATCGAGCAGATCAAGGTCGACTCGACTGCCGCCGCCACGCTCGAGTCGTACTTCAACTTTGGTGCGTACGCGATTATCTCGTCGGTCATCGTGTCGGTGGGGCTGGTATTCTCGGGCATGAACGAGCCCGAGCGTGTGCGTCGTATGGATGCCGGTCCAATCTCCGAGCGCCGGCGCTCGCTTGCCGTGTTTGCGGCGGCCGCCGTGCTCACCGTCTGTATCTGGTTTGTGTCGAGCATGATGGGTGTCGTGGGCTTTGCCGGCGCGGTCGCCGAGGTCGGCGTGGGCCGTGTGTGCCTGGCGCTGGCAGCGACGTTTGCCCTGGCGTGCACGCCGCTGGCCGTTGGCTTTGCGCTGTCGAGCCTGGGTGCGCGCGAGGAGCTGCTCAACGGCGTGGGCAACTTACTCGGCATGCTCATGACGTTTTTGGGCGGCGCCTGGATGCCGCTGTCGCTCATGGGATCGGCCGTGCAGACGGTGGCGCACTTTGTGCCGACGTTTTGGGTGAACGACGCGATCGGCAAGGCGCTTGCCTCGGACCTGACGTCTGCCGTGCTGGGGGACATCGCCTGCGACCTAGGCGTCACGGTGCTCTTTGCCGTGGCCATCGCCGCCGCAGGCTTCGCCCTCGCACGCGCCAAATCCCGCGCCTAGCCACCTAGTCATTTAAGAGCGTCCCCAACGACTAGTCTTGAAACAAATCCCCGCTCTCGCCCAAAAATAGTTCGCCAAGGTTTACTATTACGCTTATAAAGTAGTACGAGGCTAACAATGGGGGGGATACCATGGCAACGCAGGAAGCCTACGTCCAGGTTAAGAATCTCAAAAAGCACTACGGCGATGGGGATGCACGCCTGACGGTGCTCGACGGCATCGACACGTCCATCAACCGCGGAGAGATCTGCGTCATGCTGGGACCTTCGGGTTCGGGCAAGTCGACGTTTCTTAACCTGATCGGCGGCCTGGAGGATGCCGACGCCGGCTCTATTCTGGTGGACGGCTGCGACCTCACCACGCTCAACGCCGGCGACCTGGGCGAGTATCGCCGCCGTGAGCTGGGCTTTGTCTTTCAGTTCTACAACCTGGTGCCCGACCTTACCATCAAGGAAAACATCGAGGTCACGGCGCACCTGTCCAAAAACCCGCTCAACATTGATGACCTGCTACGCTCGCTGGGCCTCTACGAGCACCGCAACAAGTTCCCGCGCCAGGTCTCGGGCGGCCAACAGCAGCGTTGCGCCATCGGCCGCGCACTCGTCAAAAACCCGGGTCTGCTGCTGTGCGACGAGCCCACAGGCGCGCTCGACTATAAGACGTCCAAGGAAATCCTGCAGCTCATGGAGGATGTAAACCGCACCTACGGCTGCACCATCATCATTGTCACCCACAATGCCGCCATCGCGCGCATGGCCAATCGCGTGCTGCGCCTGCGCGACGGGCGCATCGTCGAGGATGAGCTCAACGAGTCGCCCGTCGCGGCCGCCGAACTCGATTGGTAGGCGGCGCCATGACACCTCTCGCAAAACGTCTCCCGCGCGAGCTGCGCCGCAATATCGGCAAGTACCTGGGCATCTTTTTGCTTATGTGCGGGAGCATCGCTCTCACCTCGGGCTTTTTGCTCGCGGCGCATTCCATCGGTTGCCTCATTGACGACATGCGCGATGCATACACGATCGAGGACGGCCGCGTGACCACCTCCTTCGAGGCTACCGACGACCAGCTCAAGGCAGCCGAGGATGCAGCCGACGACGTCGGCGGCGTCACGCTCTACAAGAATTTCTCCATCGACGCCATCATCAAAAAGACCGCCGGTGACGACGGCACCAAGCGCACCCTGCGCACCTACGCGCATCGCACCAAGGTTGACATTGCGTCCTACTGTGAGGGCAAGGAACCCAAGGCAGAAGACGAGGTTGCCATCGACCGCGTTTTTGCCACCAACAACGACCTCGCCGTGGGCGATAAGGTCGAGCTCGAGGGTCGCACCTACACCATCTGCGGCATCATGACCCAGCCCGATAGCCAGGCGCTGTTCCTCAACAATTCGGACTTTACGGTGAACACCATCACGTACGGCGTGGCCGAGGTCACCGACGCCGGCTTTGCCGCGCT
>CATXML010000113.1 GCA_958372035.1 uncultured Collinsella sp.
CGCGATGACTCGGGCTGAATCGAAAATGTGTGTGGGCGCCGTCGTTCGTTTGAACGACGGCGCCCACGTTTTGGATTTATTGGGCTGTGGCGGTGAAGGTTGTTTTGTCGGCGGCGATGTGCACGTGCAGCTTTGCCTGACCGTCGCAGCTGATGAGCACGCCTACCTCGAACGGGGTTCCCGTCTTGTCGTAGGTCGAACGCACGATGCGCATCGCCGCCTTACCGGTGTTCTGTCCCAAAAGGCGCGCCTCATGCTTGTCGAGGTTGACCGTCTCGTAGACGGCATCGACGCTTGCGGGCAGGATGCCGGTCTTTTCCGCGATATAGGCGTAGAGCGAGCCATCCACGTCTTTGCGTGTGAGCTCGGGGCAAAGTGACACGGGGATATAGACGTAGTTGAGCTCCATGGGTTTGTCGTTGGCGAGACGCAGGCGGCGAATCTCCCAGACGGGTGTCCCCTCGGGCACTTTGAGCCCAGAGGCGATGCCGCGGACGGCCGGTATGCTTGAAAAGGCGAGAATCTGCGAGCTCGGAACCCGTCCCGCTTCGCGCATCCGCGCGCTGAAATTCAGGGCCAGGTCGATGCCGGGTGCTGAGGTTTGGGGTTTGATGAACGTTCCCTGCCCACGTTTGCGCACCACGCGCCCCTCGATGACGAGATCTTGGAAGCAACGGCGCACGGTCGCGCGCGATAACTCTAGCCGCTCACAGATTTCGAGCTCGCGTGGCAGCGGCGTCTTGGTGTCGAACGCCTGGCTGGCGATAAGCAGGGCGATTCGATGTTTAAGTTGGACATAGAGCGGCGTATCACCGCTGCGGTCGAAGGGTTCGGAGGCGAGAAACGAGATCATGTCCATGGGGTACCTCCATGTCGTGGGCGTACGTGACATGGTCTGACACTGCGGGGCAAACCGGAGATGCCAGGCCCGATTCTTGCTGGTATGTATGGTGCATAAGGAACATAAAACATTTATCAGGCAATCTACCTGCTATTTTAAAAATAATTAGAATAAAAAATAATTTAGGCACAAAAATAGTTGCTACCGTTAACCGATGAATAGTTGCCGTTCGCAACTATTTTCTTGTACCGAACATGCCCCGGCGCAACAATAATCTCAGCAAAAAGCAAAGCCGTGCGACACACGGCAGGTCGAGAGGAGACCGCATGCGGTATCTGGTAATGGTCAGTCACGGAACGCTCGCTCCCGGACTGCACAGTGTCCTCAAGATGCTCGGCAATGACGCCCCGAACATCTTGTCGACGAGTCTCGTGGACGGCATGGGCGCTGACGAGTATGTCGAGAACGTCAAGGCGATGCTCGCTCCCGTTACCGCCGATGACGAGGTTGTCCTGCTTGGTGACATCCTGGGCGGATCGCCGCTCACCAATGCCATGAACACGCTGGCCGAGAAGGGCCTGCTCGCCCACACCATTGCCTTCGGCGGCATGAACCTGCCCATGGCTATGACCGCCATGATGGGGCTTGCCACCATGGACCTGGATTCCCTCAAGCAGATGATGCTGCAGGAGGGCAAGAACGGTATGTCCGAGCTCGTTGTCCCGACCGATGACGCCGACGACGAGGACGACGACATCTAGGCAGCGCATCCGCCCAAATTTTTGTGATGGAGCGGGGGTTAAGAGGAAAGACCCCCGGTGATAAAGAAAGGGAGAACGCATGATTTCGTTCATCCGTATTGACGACCGTATGATCCATGGACAGACCGTTACCCGTTGGGCCCTCGAGTATCCCTGCGACGGTCTTATCGCCGTCAACGACGCCGCAGCGTCTAACCCCGTGCTCAAGGAGGCCTACAAGAGTGCCTCGGGCAAGAAGACGTTCGTGTGGACCAAGGAGCACTTCAAGGAGGTCTCCGAGAAGGTTCTCAAGTCCGACACCAAGTACTTCCTGATCACCAAGAACCCGCTCGACATGAAGGAACTTCTCGTCGATTTTGGCTTTAAGCCCGGCATGGACCGCATCATCGTCGGTCCCTGCAACGATCGTCCCGGCACCACCAAGCTCGGCAACAACCAGTCGATCACGCAGGAAGAGGCCCAGGCGCTCGAGGATCTCACCAACGCCGGCTACACGGTCGAGTTCGCCCTTATCAAGGAGAAGTCCATCGGTGAGTGGCCCAAGTTCCGCGGTCAGTTTGGCTTCTAGTCAGGCGCCAGCCGCATTTTGGTATCTACAGCCCTTGGTGAAAGGGGCTGAGGAATAAAGAAAGGGGAAAGCATGGCAATCAATGCATTCCAAGCCGCGCTGTTCGGCCTGTTCGCCTGCCTGGCATCACTGCCTGGCATGGGCGGCACGACGATCGGCAACTACACTCTGGGTCGTCCTCTGGTCGCCGGCCTCATCGTCGGCATCATCATGGGCGATATGCAGACGGGCATCCTCGTCGGCGCTGCCATCCAGGTTGTCTACATCGCTCTCGTGACCCCCGGCGGAACCGTCTCCGCCGACGTCCGCGCCGTGTCCTATATCGGCATCCCGCTGGCGATCCTCGCCATCAAGAACTCGGGCATCGATCCCGCCTCCGCTGAGGCTGCCGGCATGGCCGCATCCCTCGGTGCCGCCGTCGGCACGCTCGGCACTGTGCTCTTCTATGGCACCGCCACCATCAACCTGGTGTGGCAGGGCATGGGGTGGAAGTGGCTCGAGAAGGGCGATCTCCACAAGCTCTACCTGGTCAACAACGTTCTGCCTTGGATTGGTCACATCGTCTGCTCGTTCCTCCCGACGTTCATCATCACCATGGGCGGCACCGCCATGGTCGACCTCATGAAGACCTACATGCCCATGGACGGCATCGCGATGAAGACGCTGTTCACCGTCGGCTCGCTGCTGCCTACCGTCGGTATCGCCATCCTGCTCAAGCAGGTCATCTCCAAGCCGACGGACTTCCTCACGTTCTTCTTCGGCTTCACCCTGTCCGCTGTCATGGGATGCAACCTGATTGCCGCTGCCGGCATCGGCTGCTTCTTCGCCCTGATCAACTATGAGATCGCTTCGCTCAAGATCGACCTCGCAAACGCTCCCAAGGCAGCTATCGCCTCGGGCTCCGATGATGAGGAAGAGGAGGACATCTAATGGCAGAGAAGAAGAAACTCTCTAAGAAAACGCTTGCCAAGTCGTTCCGCAACTGGTCCTATGGCAACCTGACTTGCTTCTCGCAGGAGCACATGCAGACCTTCGGTTACCTGTGCGCCATGCTTCCGATCGTCGAGGAGCTCTACGACACGCCCGAGGAGCAGAAGCAGGCCCTCCAGACCTACTCCGCGTTCTTCAACACCGAGCCGCAGATCGGCACCATGATTGTCGGCGTCACCGCCGGCCTCGAGGAGGCTCGCGCAAACGGCGAGGCCATCGATGACGACGCCATCAACGGCATCCGCGCCGGCCTCATGGGCCCGCTCGCCGGCCTTGGCGACTCGCTGATCGTCGGTACCCTGATCCCGATCCTGCTCGGTATCGCCCTCGGTCTCTCGACCGGCGGCTCTCCGCTCGGTGCCATCTTCTATATTGTCGTGTGGAACCTGCTCATGTTCCTTGGCATGCGCTTTGCCTACAACCAGGGCTATGAGCTCGGCGGCAAGGCGGTCGAGGCCCTCGTCGGCCCCAAGGCCAAGGCTCTGCGTGATTCCATCGTGATGGTCGGTACCATGGTCATCGGTGCCGTGGGCGCAACTTGGGTCTCCATCACCTGCAGCCCCAACCTGGTGCTGCCCGGCGGCGGTAAGTTCCAGGACACGCTCGATGGCATCTATCCGCACCTGCTGCCGATGATCTTCATCATCTTCTGCTGGTACATGATGACCAAGAAGAAGGTCAACCCCATCGTTATGATGCTGATCCTCGTTGTGATCGCATTTGTGGGCGTTCTCATTGGCTTCTTCGACCCGGCACTGAGCTACTAGTCATCATCCCCTGGCCCCCTGTAAGGCCGTGCGGCCTCAACCGCACGGCCTTCTGATTTTGCGCCGCCCTTCAAGGGCAATATGGCCAGCGACCTCCATCGCCTACACGACACCCGCTATATTGCTCTTGAAAGATGACGTATTCGAAAAACGATGTACTTGCACATGATGCACGCTTTGCACGAGGAGGACCCATATGCACGAGAAACACGGACACGACCTTTCGCGCGACGACTTGATCCGCGAGGCAAAGATGCAGACCGATGCTATTCAGCGGCTCAACGTTTGGCTGCGCCTGGGCTATTCGCTCGTGGCTATTGGCTTTTTGGTGGGGATGTGGGGTATGCAGGGCGGCCCCGGCTGGGGCGTCCCCGCGGGCATCGTGTGCCTGGTGGTGGGCACTCCGCTTTCGATTGTGCTTAAGGTTGGCACGACCAACGCCAAAAAGAATGTTGAGCGTATGCTCGAGGCCGCGGGTATCGACGTTGAGGAGCTTATGCGACGCAAGAAGGACGAGCAATAGACTTCCGCGTTGGGGTATCATAAATAATTGTTGCGAATGTTAACTAATGTACGGCAAATAACGGTTTTATGGCCCTTCTAGAGTTGCAAAGGACAATATCCCCAGTGGATTACGATGACGTCGCTCGAAAACTGATTGTGTACTCACGTTCCCTTGCCAAGGGATCCTTGAGTGCTGCCGGCGGCGCCAGTGTGGGCGAGGCACCGGTTTTACAGTATCTATCGGGTATTGACGGTGATGTCATTCCCTCCGAGATTGCCAAGAAGCTGAAATTCTCCCGTGCGCGCATGTCGCATATCTTGGATTCACTCGAGAGTAAGGGTTACGTTCAGCGCAGGACTGATCCAAACGATCGTCGGCGTGTGCTGGTGAGCATTACCGAGGAAGGCCGTGATTTCGCGGCGAAAAAAAATGCCGAGAGTGTGGCATCGCTCTCGAAACAACTCTCAGCGCTCGGCGAGCACGATGCCCAGGAGCTCGTGCGCATCCTGAATAAAGCTTACAGCCTTACCTATGATGCCGACGACTACCTGGACAATCTATAAGGATAAAGACAGACATTTAGGTGCATCTTGAAATGCACCCGGGACAGTTGTGC
>CATXML010000114.1 GCA_958372035.1 uncultured Collinsella sp.
TACCGTGCGCCTCGTTGTAGGCCACGGACTGCAGCAGGCCCGGCAGCAGCGAACGACGCATCTCGGTCTGCTCGGCCACCAGCGGGTTCATGAGCACCACGGGGCAGCCGCGACCCTCGGTGGGCATGCCGATCTTCTCCAGGTCGCCCGGGGCGGCAAAGCCAAAAGTCGTGGTCTCGTTGAGGCCGCAGGCGCGCAGGATCTCGCCGACCTTGCGGGTGAGCTTCTGCTCGCGGGTCAGGCCGCCGATGTGGTTCTTGGCAGCCGGGATGGTCGCCGTCACGCGGCCCATGCCCCACAGACGCAGGACCTCCTCGATCAGATCGATCTCGCGCGGCAGGTCGGGGCGGAAGCTCGGCGGAGTGACCATAAAGTCCTCGCCGTCGCGCTCGACGGTGCAGCCCAGGCGGGTGAGCGAGCGCTCGATAAAGTCGGGCTCGATGTCGGCGCCGCAGATGGCGTGCACGCGGGCCAGGCGCAGCTTAATGCTGTCGATGGTCTTGGGCGCGGGGAACACGTCGATGTAGCCGGGAGCGACCTCGCCGCCTGCGATCTCCTCGATGAGCGCGCAGGCAACATCGGCAACATCCACGCAGCCGGTCTCGTCGACCTGGCGCTCAAAGCGAATGGAGGCGTCGGAGATCAGCGACAGGTCACGGCTGGTATGCGAGGTGCGACCGGCGTTGAAGCAGGCGCTCTCGACCATCACGTCGACGGTATCGTCCTCGATCTCGGAATCCATGCCGCCCATGACGCCGGCCAGCGCCACGGGACGCTCGCCGTCGGTGATAAGGCCCATGCCGGCGTCGAGCGTGCGCTCCTCGCCGTCGAGGGTCGTGAACTTCTCATCCTGCTGGGCAGCGCGAACCACCACGCGGCGACGGCCCTCGCGCTCGGCAAAGGTGGACAGGTCAAAGGCGTGCAGCGGCTGACCGGTGAGCATCATCACGTAGTTGGTGATGTCGACGATGTTGTTATGCGGGCGCACGCCCAGGGCGTTGAGGCGCTTGACCATCCAGTCGGGCGACGGGCCGACCTTCACGTTGCGCACGATGCGGGCAACGTAGCGGTCGCACAGGCCCTCGTCGGCGATCTCGACCGAAAGCTCGTCGTCCGTCGCGCGGCCGGTCTCGGTTTTGATGGCGGGCAGCTCAACGTGGAAATCGCGGTCGAAGATGGCGCCGGTCTCGCGGGCCATGCCGATCATGGACAGGCAGTCGGGGCGATTGGGCGTGATCTCGCAGTCGAGCACGGTGTCGCTCGAGCCCACGTACTCGGCAAACGGCATGCCGCAGGGCGTGTCCTCGGGCAGGATCATGATGCCGGAGTGGTCGCCGCCCAGGCCGAGCTCGCGCGCAGAGCAGTTCATGCCCATGGACACGACGCCGCGAAGCTTGCTCTTCTTGATCTTGACGTCGCCGGGCAGGACAGCGCCGATCATGGCCGTGACGATGTGGTCGCCGGCCTCGAAGTTCTGCGCGCCGCAGACGATCTGCAGCGGAGCGGGATTGCCGTCAGCGTCGAGGTTCTTGTCACCCACGTCGACCGAGCACACATACATATGGTCGCTATCGGGGTGCGGGGTCTTGGTGAGCACCTTGGCGGTCACTACATGGTCGAAGGACTCGCCCACGGTGTCGATCGCCTCGACCTCGGTGCCGGTACGGATATATTCGTCCGAAAGGGTCTTGGGATCCTCCGGAATATCGATCATGGTCTTGAGCCAGTCGTAAGAAACTCTCACTTGATTACTCCTTATGAGAAAGAAATGCTTGCTAGAACGGGTGATTTAGAACTGATTCAGGAATCTCATATCGCCCGTCATGAGAGTTCGCAGGTCGGGCATGTCGTAGCGCAGGGCCGCGACGCGCTCGGCGCCAATACCAAAGGCGAAGCCGGTGTACTTCTCGGGGTCGATGCCGCAGTTGATCAGGACGTTGGGGTCGACCATGCCGCAGCCCAGGATCTCGATCCAGCCGCTGTGCTTGCAGAAGTTGCAGCCCTTGCCGCCGCAGACGTGGCAGCTTACGTCCACCTCGCAGCTGGGCTCGGTGAAGGGGAAGAAGTGCGGGCGGTAACGCGTCTTGCGGTCCTCGCCAAACATGCACTTAACAAAGTAGTCGAGCGTGCCCTTAAGGTCGCCAAAGGTGATGCCCTCGTCGACGACCAGGCCCTCGATCTGGTTGAACTGCGGCAGGTGGCAGGCGTCGGCCGTGTCGGGACGGTAGACGGTGCCCGGGCAGATCATGTAGATGGGCGGCTTTTGCGACTCCATGGTGTGAATCTGCACGCCCGAGGTCTGGGTGCGCAGGAGCACGTCGGACTCGCCATGGGCGTGGGCCTCGGGGTGTGCGACGCTGCCGGGGTTGTTGTCGACCACATAGAACGTGTCGCGAGCCGAGCGGCTCGGGTGATCCATGGGGGCGTTGAGCGCGGTGAAGTTGTAGTAGGAGGTGTCGACCATGGGGCCGGACTCGACGGTGTAGCCGATGCCGCAGAAGATGTCCTCGGCCTCCTCGATGATCTGCTTGATCAGGTGCTGGTGACCGATCTGCGGACGGATACCCGGCAGCGTGATGTCGACGGCCTCGTGCTCCAGTGCGTGCCTGAGGGCGGCGGCCTTCATCTCGGTGTTGCGCTCGTCGAGCATGCCCTCGATCAGCTGGCGCATCTCGTTGGCGCGCTTACCCATCACGGGACGATCCTCGGGGGCGAGCTTGCCCATCATGCGCATCAGGCCGGTAATGCGACCCTTGCGGCCGAGCAGCTCAACGCGCGCAGCCTCGAGCTTGGCGGCGTCGTCGGCGCCTGCGACGAGCTCCTTGGCCTCTTCCTCGAGTTTGACCAGATCATCAATCAGACTCATGTCTTCCCTTTCGTCTCTCGCGCTCCCCGCTCGCCGGGACGACTGCCGCCGCCCAGCGTTGCGAAAACGCGGCCCGGTTCGGTAACAAAAAACCGCCCTCGGGCATGTGCATTGCCCAAGGACGGTTGAATTCCGCGGTACCACCTTGTTTGACCCGGCGGATGTCTGGCCCGCCGTGCCCACTCTGCGCCCCTTATCGCGAGGCTCACGGCTTCCCTACTGGGGCTTCGCCGCCGCTAGCCGCGCGCCCGTTGAGGTCGCTGCTCGGGAGTGAACGCTTGGCCCTTGCCACCGCAGGAAGGCTTGCAGCCCATGACCTTCCCTCTCTTGCCGGCGACGCGGCGGGCAAAACCCTCTCCGTCAACGCATTGGGCTATAGGATAACACATTTCGCGAGCACATCGCCGCGTTCCGTTTTGTTCGCACTGGGTACAAGGCAGGTAGCTGTGCAAACTGGCCGTGCACCCGCCTGCGGCGCTCGGCCTGCGAGATCAAGGATATAGGTATGGGAAAGAAGTACGATAAGAAGGCCAAGGCCGCCGTGGCAAAGGCTGCCAAGGGCGTCAAGGCTGCTAAAGTCGACAAGGCCGTCAAAAAGTTCCGCAAACTCGAGGGCAAGCTGTGGACTCGCGAGTACCTGCTCAAGATTGCCGAGTTCGATGGAGCGACGATTGCTCCTGCCAACGGCGCAGCAGCGCGTGCCGACGCCATGGGCACCCTTGCTGGCGAGCATCACAAGCTGCTGACCAGCAAAAAGTCTGTCGAACTTGTGCACTCGCTGGCACGCGAGACCGTCGCCGGAGGCAAGATCGACGACCCGCAGCTGCTCGACGAGATCCGTGTGCTCGGCCGCGATCAACGTGAGGCCAGTGCCATCCCCATCGAAGAAGCCGAGGCCTGGACCAGGCTCACCTGCGAGGCGGACGCCGTGTGGCACAAGGCCAAGGCAGCCAACGACTGGGCAAGCTTTGAGCCCTATGTGGATAGAATCGTCTCCCAACTTAAGCATCAGGCCGAGCTTATGGACCCCAAGCGCGACCCATACGATGTTTGGCTCGACCAGTACGAGCGCGGCCTTTCCACCAAGAGCTTCGATGCGTTTTGCGATGAGGTCAAGGCCACGGTCGTGCCGCTCGTGCACGCCATCGGCGAGCGCGGCCAGCAGCCGGCTGCCGACTTTTTGCACGCCCACGTGCCCGAGGCTGCCCAGCGCGCCATGAGCTTCGACCTTATGAAGCTTGTCGGCCTGGACCTGGACGACACCACGCTTGCCTTTACCGAGCATCCGTTTAGCGAGGGCTTTGCCGTGGGTGATGCGCGCATCGCGACGCACATCTACGAGGACGACTGCATCTCCAACGTCTACAGCATCATCCACGAGGCGGGGCACACCATGTACGAGCTGGGCGTCAATCCCGCCTATGCGCGCACGTGCTTGGAGGGCGGCACCTCCATGGGCATCCACGAGAGCCAGAGCCGCTTTTTCGAGAACACCGTGGGTCGCAGCCGCGCCTTTATGGGCCCGCTGCTCGAGGTGCTGCGTCGTCACGCGCCCGAGGTCTACGGCGACGTCGACGAAGACACGCTCTACCGCGCCGTGAACATCGCGCAGCCGTCGTTGATCCGCACCGAGGCCGACGAGCTCACCTATCCGCTGCATATTATGGTGCGCTACCAGATCGAGCGCATGTTGTTTGCCGGCGAGGCTACGGCCAAGGACATCCCCGCGCTTTGGAATCGCTTTATGGACGAGTACCTGGGCATTCCCGTTCCCGACGACACGCACGGCTGCCTGCAGGATACGCATTGGAGCGGCGGTTCGTTTGGCTACTTCCCCACATATGCGCTGGGTAGCGCCTACGATGCCATGTTTGTGCCGGCCATGTGCCGCGACGGTGTCGACCTCAACGGCGCCTGTGCGAGCGGCGATTTGGCGCCCGTTCGCGCCTGGCTGGGCGAGCGCATTTGGCAGTGGGGCCGCGCCAAAGACGCGCCGGAGCTCATCAAGGGCGCCTGCGGCATGGACTTTGACGCCCGCTACTACTGCAGCTACCTGCAGGACAAGTTCACCACGCTGTACCAGCTGTAAGATCTTGAAGGCCGGCAGTTAGGGACGTTCCTTTTCTGCCGGCGGATAGGGACAGTCCTTGCCAATCCGGCCA
>CATXML010000115.1 GCA_958372035.1 uncultured Collinsella sp.
CAAAGGTTCGGAAGAGCACTTCGCCGTCTTCGCGCCAGAGCTCCTCGTGATTGCTGGTGAGCGTCAAACGGGCGCGGACGCGCAGGCCATCCAGCGTCTTGAGCGCAGTCTGGTCGCCGAAGACCGATGCCGACACGGGGCAGAGGACGGGGCGCTGCGGTGTGAGGGAAAGATTGAACGTCTTCGCGATGTCGGCAGGGCTGCCGCCCGTAGCGATAATTACGGCCTTTGCCTGCAGCGTCTCGATCTTGCGAGGGATGTCGGCGAGCGCCTTCCGAAGCGAGCGGAGTTCCGATTTTCGGTCGTCGTGCTTTTTTGCCTTGAGTGCTCGCGCGGGACGGTCTATTTGGAGTGCCCAGCCCTCGGGGGCTTTGAATGCCGAGGCAACGTTTGCTCCACATACCAAGGTGATACACAGGCGATTGCAAGCGTTGAGAAGCGCATCGCGCACCGATTCGGCACGAAGGGAGCGCGGATACAGCCGGCCCTCCTCGGAGGTCGTCATGATGCCCAGCGAGGAGAAGAAACTGCCGAGCTCTTGCTCAGGCTGGGGACCCATGACGGATTCGACGAATTCGGGGTGGTTGTACCGCTGGAAATCAATTGATTCGTTGGAAAGGTTGCAGCGGCCGTTGCCGGTCGCAAGGAGTTTAAGGCCGCAGGCAACATCGCGCTCAACGATGCAGGCGCTTTTGCCTGCGCGTGCGGCCGTAATGGCGGCGGCGAGACCCGAGGCCCCGCCGCCGATTACCAAGACGTCATAGGAGGCGTTTGTGTTCACTTAGGCCTCGGCGGTCTCGTGCGGGGCGATGGCCTCGACGGCAGAGACGGCCTTGGGCAGCATGCCATCGGGCAGCGCGGTCTCAACCTCGCCCTTATCGCAGGCCTCGGCGAGTGCCGGATTGATGGGAAGCTGACCCAAGATGTCGAGGTTGTAACGCTCGGCGACCTCGGGGAGCTTGCTCTTGCCAAAGACCTCGATCTTCTTGCCGCAATCGGGGCACTCGATATAGCTCATGTTTTCGACGATTCCCAGAATGGGGACGTTCATCTTCTCGGCCATGTTGACCGCCTTGGCGACGATCATCGAGACCAGATCCTGCGGGCTCGTGACGATGACGATGCCATCGACGGGCAGCGACTGGAAGACCGTGAGGGCGACGTCGCCCGTTCCCGGAGGCATGTCGACCAGCAGGTAGTCGATGGGGCCCCATGAGGTTTCGCTCCAGAACTGCCTGATGGCACCCGCGATAACCGGACCGCGCCAGAGGACGGGGTCGGTTTCGTTTTGGAGCAGCAGGTTAGAGCTCATAACCTTAACGCCGTGCTCGGAGATTTCGGGCAGCATAAGGTTGCCGAGGGCATGGACGTGACGTCCGCTCATGCCGAACATCTTAGGGATAGAGGGGCCGGTAATATCGGCATCGAGGACGCCGACCTTGTGACCGTGGCGGGAAAGCTCCGTGGCGATGGCGCCGGTGACGAATGACTTGCCGACGCCGCCCTTACCGGAAAGCACGGCGATAACGCGCTTGACCTCGGACAGCGTATTCTCCTCAAATTGCGACGGCGACGTTTGCCCGCCGGCTGCCTGTGCGTGCTCGCAACCCATGTAAGACTCCTTATGAATGATATTGGGACCAGGATCCCACGATGTGACACGAGCGTCATTGTACCCTCGTTTGCGAGCGGGAGTCATTCATGATGCGTGGTAGGTGATCGACGGTATTCGAAAGTACGGTCCGAGCGTGCAGTCTGCGGCGTCAGGCAACGCAAAAGGTCTGCGAATCTTGTATTACGAACATCTGTGCGCGTCGAGTGCGCTAAACTCATCGTCAGTGTGATTTGAAGTTGTAGGAGGCAAGGAGCTTCCATGTCTGATTCTTCTATCGTTATTCGCGGCGCGCGCGAGCATAACCTGCGCGATATCGATGTTTCCATTCCGCGTGACCAGCTCGTGGTCATAACCGGTCTTTCCGGATCGGGCAAGAGCTCGCTGGCGTTCGATACCATCTATGCCGAGGGCCAGCGCCGTTACGTCGAGAGCCTTTCGAGCTATGCGCGTCAGTTTTTGGGCCAGATGGACAAGCCCGATCTGGACTCGATTGACGGCCTGTCGCCGGCTGTGTCGATCGATCAGAAGACGACGTCCAAAAACCCACGCTCCACGGTGGGCACCGTAACCGAGATTTACGACTATCTGCGCCTGCTGTTTGCTCGCGTGGGAACGCCGCACTGTCCTGAGTGCGGTCGTGTCATTGAACGTCAGACGACCGATCAGGTCGCCGATAAGGTGCTGGCGGCGGGGGAGGGCCGTCGCGCGTTTGTGTTGGCGCCGGTGGTTCGTGGACGCAAGGGCGAATATGCCAAGCTGTTTGAGGACCTGCGTGCGGAGGGCTTTAGCCGCGTGCGCGTCGACGGCGAGGTGCGCTCGCTTGACGACCCTATCGACCTGGACAAGAAGTTCAAACACGACATTGAGGTCGTGGTCGACCGTATCGTGATTCGACAGAACTCCCTGGGTCGCATCGCCGAGTCCGTTGAGCAGGCGACGGCACTGGCGCACGGTAACGTGAACGTGTACATGCTGCCCGACCGCGACGCTCCCGAGGGAACCGAGGGCGAGCTGCTGGAGTATTCGCTGGCACTGGCGTGCCCGGAGCACGGGCATTCCATCGACGACCTGCAGCCGCGCGATTTCTCGTTCAACGCGCCCTATGGCGCATGTCCCGAGTGCGATGGCCTGGGCTTTAAAAAGACAGTCGATGCCGAGGCGCTGATTGAAGACCCCTCAAAGTCGATTGCCGACGGAGTCTTTGGCAGCCTGTTCGGCAACTCCAACTATTATCCGCAGATTTTTGCTGCGGTCTGCAAACACTTTAAGGTGAGTGCCGATACGCCATGGGAGGACCTGCCCCCGCAGGTGCGTCGCGCGTTTTTGGATGGCATGGGCGACACGAAGATTTCGGTCGACTATCAAAAGCTCGATGGGCGTCGCAGCCAGTGGGACACTAAGTTCTCGGGTGTGCGCAACATCCTGTACGAGCGCTACAGCGAGACGACGAACGAGAACACCAAGGCTCGCTTGGAGAAATACATTCGCGAAGAGCCATGCTCGAGCTGTCACGGTGCTCGCCTGCGTCCCGAGATGCTTGCCGTCACCGTAGGCGGCAAGTCCATTTACGATGTCTGCTGCCTGTCGTGTCGCGAGTCGCTCGAGTTTTTTGAGGGCCTGGAGCTTACCGAGCGTCAGCGGTTTATCGGCGGGCGCATCGTCAAGGAGATTCTGGAGCGCCTGCGTTTTCTGGTCGACGTCGGACTCGACTATCTGACGCTCGATCGTGCCTCGGCGACGCTTTCCGGCGGTGAGGCCCAGCGCATTCGCCTGGCAACGCAGATCGGCGCCGGCCTCATGGGCGTTCTGTACATTCTGGACGAGCCGTCGATCGGCCTTCACCAACGCGATAACGAGCGCCTGATCAAGACGCTCGAGCGCTTGCGCGATATCGGTAATACCGTTATCGTCGTCGAGCACGACGAAGATACAATTCGCGCTGCCGACTACGTGATCGATATGGGTCCCGGTGCGGGCGTTAACGGTGGACACGTGGTCGCCGCGGGAACGCCTGCCGATATCATGGCGTGCCCCGATTCCATGACGGGTGCCTATTTGACCGGCAAGCGGATGATCCGCGTGCCCGATGAGCGCCGCAAGCCCGGCCGTGGCTGTCTTAAGATCACGGGTGCCCGCGCTAACAACCTCAAAAACGTTACCGCCAAGATTGAGTTCGGTACGCTCACGGTCGTTACCGGTGTTTCGGGATCGGGCAAGAGCTCCCTGGTCACCGATACGATTGCGCCCGCTCTTACGAATGCCATTCATCGTTCGACGCGTCCCGTGGGGCCGTACAAGAAGATTGAGGGCATCGAGTGCATCGATAAGGTAATCGATATCGACCAGTCACCGATCGGTCGCACGCCGCGTTCGAACCCTGCGACCTATATTGGCCTGTGGGATGATCTGCGTGCGCTATTTGCAAGCACGCCGGAGTCGAAGGCGCGCGGCTACTCGCCGGGACGTTTCTCCTTTAACGTAAGCGGCGGTCGCTGCGAGGCGTGCAAGGGCGATGGCCAGATCAAGATCGAGATGCACTTCCTTCCCGATATCTATGTCCCCTGTGAGGTATGTGGCGGTAAGCGTTATAACCGCGAGACACTCGAGGTTACCTACCGCGGCAAGACAATCTCGGACGTGCTCGACATGAGTGTCACCGAAGCACTGGCTTTCTTTGGGAATATCCCGCAGATTAAGCGCAAGCTGCAGACCCTATATGACGTGGGTCTGGGCTACGTGAGCTTGGGCCAGCCCGCTACGACGCTTTCGGGCGGCGAGGCGCAGCGCGTGAAGCTCGCCAAGGAGCTTCATCGTCGCCAGACAGGCAAGACGTTCTACATTTTGGACGAGCCCACAACCGGCCTTCATTTTGAGGATGTTCGCCAGCTGCTCGACGTGTTGCAGCGCCTAGTCGATGCGGGCAACACTGTTCTGGTGATCGAGCACAACCTTGATGTCATCAAGGTTGCCGACCGCCTGATCGATATGGGTCCCGAGGGCGGCAATGGCGGCGGTACCGTCGTGGTCTCAGGCACGCCGGAACAAGTCGCGGCATGTTCGCAGAGCTACACGGGCAAGTTCTTGGCGCCGCTGCTCAAGCGTGACCGTGAGCGTCAGGCGCAGCTCGACGCGCAGTAAAGAGACGTTGTAGTACCTACGCGCCACCGATTCCTTCTGATTCGGTGGCGCTTCTGTGTGTCGAGATGGCATATGCGGCGGAATTGGCCCTATACTTAATCCTTGCGTCGCTCTGCGAGGGAAAGGATGTGCCATGGCAAAGGCTGTTAAGACGCCAAAAACCAATGCGATGCGCGAGCTGGAAAGCGCCGGTATCTCCTATATTCTCCATACGTACGAAGACGATGGCGA
>CATXML010000116.1 GCA_958372035.1 uncultured Collinsella sp.
GGATAAATGTTTATCTAGCTGGGAACACGGTGCCATTAAAATATGGGCTGATTACATATAATCCCGTCGAACGTTAAAATTGGGAGGAAACCGGCTTATGGAACAAAAGGCAAAGGAAGTAGCCTCGCACGCTGCGATTCCTGTGAGTATCTCGGCGATGCTCGTCACGCTGGGCGTGGTGTATGGCGATATCGGCACCAGCCCTATGTATGTAACCAAGGCGCTCGTTGCCGGCAACGGCGGCATCGGAAGCGTCACGCAGGAGTTCGTGCTCGGCGCGCTCTCCCTTGTCGTGTGGACGGTCACGCTGCTGACGACCGTCAAGTACGTGCTGATCTCGCTGCGCGCCGACAACCACGGCGAGGGCGGCATCTTTGCCCTGTACAGCCTGGTCAAGCGTTGCGGCAAGTGGCTTATCATCCCCGCCATGCTGGGTGGCGCCGCGCTGCTCGCCGACGGCATCCTGACGCCGGCTGTTACCGTTACCACGGCCATCGAGGGCCTGCGCACCATCCCTGCGGTTCACGCCGTGCTCGGGGATGACCAGGGCCGCGTTGTCGCCATCACGCTCGCCATCATCATTGCGCTCTTCTTGGTGCAGCGCATCGGCACGGCCAAGATCGGTCACGCCTTTGGCCCCATCATGACGCTGTGGTTCCTGTTCCTGGGCGGCACGGGTCTGTTCTTTGTCTTCCAGCACCCCGCCGTGCTGCTGTGCCTCAACCCGGTGCGCGGCATCGCCTTTTTGCTGAGCCCCAACAACCACGCGGGCATCATGATTCTGGGCAGCTGCTTCCTCGCCACCACCGGTGCCGAGGCGCTCTACTCCGACATGGGCCATGTGGGTCGCGGCAACATTTACGCCACCTGGCCGTTCGTTAAGTGCTGCTTGCTGCTGTCCTATATGGGCCAGGGCGCTTGGCTTATGAACAACGCTGCCAACCCCGAGCTCATGGGCATTGCCGACCTTAACCCGTTCTACCAGATGCTCGCCCCGGGCCTGCGTCCGTTTGCCGTCGGCCTTTCAACCATCGCGGCCATCATTGCCTCGCAGGCGCTCATTACCGGCGCGTTCTCGCTGGTGTCCGAGGCCAGTCGCCTGGACCTCATGCCGCACATGCAGGTCTTCTATCCGGCCGAGACCAAAGGCCAGCTCTACATCCCCATGGTCAACAACGTCATGCTTGTCGGCTGCGTCATCGTGGTGCTGCTGTTCCAGAACTCGGCTCATATGGAAGCCGCCTACGGCCTTGCCATTACGCTGACTATGATGTGCACCACGCTGCTGCTCTTCTTCTACCTGCACGAGGAGCGCAAGCTCAAGGTTGCTCCGTGGATCTTCGCGGCCTTCTTCCTTTTGCTCGAAGGCTTCTTCTTCGTGAGCTCACTCACCAAGTTCTTCCACGGCGGCTACTTCACCATCCTCATGGCTGCACTCATCATGGGCATTATGGTGTGCTGGTACAACGGCACGGCGGTCGAACAGCGCCAGTTTACGCTGCTGCCGCTGCGCAGCTATCTGCCGCAGCTCAAGCGCCTGCGCGACGACGACCGTTACGAGCGCATGAGCGACAACATCGTGTACCTGACCAAGGACACCCATACCGACTACATCGACCGTGATATCGTCTACTCGATCTTGGACAAGCATCCCAAGCGCGCTCGCGCCTGGTGGTTCGTGAACGTCGAGACCATGGACGAGCCGCATACCTTTGCCTATTCGGTCGAGACGTTCGGCACCGACTATGTTTTCCGCGTGCATCTGTACCTGGGCTACAAGATTAACCAACGCGTCAACGCCTACCTGCGCCAAGTTGTTCAGGACCTGGCTGCCACCGGCGAGCTGCCGTCGCAGACGCACGACTACTCGGTCTATAAGGATCCGGGCAACATTGGCACGTTCAAGTTCGTCATGATCCGCAAGCTGCTGGCGCCCGAAAGCGACGTGGAGCCGAGCGAGCGCACGGCCATCACGCTCAAGTACATCATCCGCCGCGCCGCCGGCACGCCCGCGCGCTGGTACGGCCTGGAGAACTCCAACGTGAGCTTTGAGTACGTGCCGCTGTTCACCAAGTTTAAGGCCGTGAGCAAGATGCAGCGCCTTGCCCCCAACGAGCGCCCGTAGCCGACGGAGACTACACGGAGTTGGTTATCGATGAGCAAAACTAAAGCCGGGGAGGTAAACATGGATGCAAGGACACTTGACGTCCGTGAGGCGCGCGTCGACGCCGCCGAAGATCGGTTCTTTACGAATCGGGCCAACATGGACATGGTCGATCGCGTGATTTCGATCGTGGCATTGGTATTTGGAGCGGTGTGCGTGTGCGCCCTGCTCGCGCACGTGCTGTTTGTCTAACGACCGCAGGCTGTAAAGGCTATACACTTGGAACCACCACAAGGGGAAACCACCACAAAGGTGCCTGTCCCCTTTGTGGTGGTTTTTGTTTTTGAGAGAGGGGCGGGGCGCTGATGGACGTCCATGCGGACGGCGATATTGCCGAGAACTTTTGGTGGCGGCGCACGACGCTGACGCGTCGCAGCCCTCTGTATGACGCCTGCGTATCGGCGGGGCTGCTGGTCGCGGCGACGATTGCGGGCGCGCTGCTCGACCATCCGGGTCTCGCGCCGAGCATCATGATCGTCTATGTGTTCGCCGTGCAGCTGTGCGCGTTCTTTACCTGGAGCCGCCTGTATTGCTTGCTGAGCTCGGCTGCCGCCGTGGCGCTCTACAACTTCTTGTTTGTTGACCCGCGCTACTCGCTGTCGTTTATCGACCGTGTTTATCCCGGCATGTTCTTCATCATGTTTGCGGTCTCGCTTGTGTCGAGTTCGATCGCGTTGGCCCTGCGCCGCGCCTTGGCGCAGGCCGCCGCCAGCGACCGCCGCACGCAGATGGTGCTCGAGACCAACCGCATGCTGCAGCGCTGTGCCGATCAGCAGCAGATTGTGCACGCCATGGCAACGCAGCTGGCGCGTCTTTCGGGCTGCCCGGTCGTGTGGTACAGCGATGATGCCGATGATGATGACCTGCTGCCGCGCGCGACGTATACGGCCGTGGGCGATGCCGTGCCGGTGCACGAGCTGGCGTCGCAAATGCCGCCGCGGCTCTCGGCGTCCGCCTATGTGGGAACACCACTCGATGCCACCTATGGCGGCTCGGCGTTCTTTGGCATCTACTTGACCGTACGCTCGGGCGACACCATGGTGCGCGCGGGCGACCCCGCCTCGGTTGTGGGCGTGCTGGCTATCGTTGCCGAGTCCGACGTGCTGACGCACGAGGAGCGGACACTTGCCGATGCCATCGTGAGCGAAGGCGAGCTGGCACTCGATCGCGCCCGCGCCATGGAGGCCCGCGAAGAGGCGGCGGTGCTTGCCAAAAACGAGCAGTTGCGCGCCAACCTGCTGCGCTCCATTTCGCACGATCTGCGTACGCCGCTTACCAGCATTTCGGGCAATGCCGACGTACTGCTCGACCAGGGCTCGACCGGCACCGCCGAGCTCGACGACCAGACGCGCCGCGGCATGCTCCTGTCCATTCGCTCGGACGCGCAATGGCTCAACGCCACCGTCGAGAACCTGCTTGCCATCACCAAGCTCGAGGGCGGCGGAATGCATCTGGCGACTACGCTCGAGCTCATGGACGATATCGTCGAGGAGGCGCTGCGCCACGTAAGTCCGGCCGTGCGCGAGCACGACCTTAAGGTGGTGGCGTGCGATGAGCCGGCGCTCGTTAACGTCGACGCGCGTCTGATGGTACAGCTCGTGGTGAATCTGGTGAACAACGCCATCACGTATACGCCCGCGGGTTCGCATATCGTGATTTCGATTGGCGTCGACGATGGGCACGTGACGTGCTCGGTGGCCGATGACGGGCCGGGCATTGCGCCCGAGGACCGCGAGCGAATCTTTGAATCGTTCTACACCGCCAACCACGGTCTTGCCGACAGCCATCGCAGCGTGGGCTTGGGTCTTTCGCTCTGCCGCTCCATTGCGTTGGCGCATGGCGGTAGCATAGAGGTTGCCGCGGCGGACCCGCAGGGCTCGGTCTTTACGATTGAGCTTCCCGTCGCCGATGTTTCGTTTGATAAGGAGTAGCGCCGTGCCGAACTCTGCCGTAAAACCGCTCATCTTGGTCGTTGAGGACGATCCTGCCGTTCGCAACCTTATCGTTGCCGCGCTCGAGGCGCACGGCCTGCGTCATATGGCTGTGGAGACCGCCCATGCCGCCATCGCCGCCGCCTCGTCGCAGGCACCGAGCATTGTGCTGCTCGATCTGGGCCTACCCGATATGGATGGCGTCAAGGTGGTGGAGTCGGTGCGCGCATGGTCGGGCATGCCGATCATTGTGGTCTCGGCGCGCAGCGAAGACGCGGACAAGATCCGCGCACTCGATGCCGGTGCCGACGACTACCTGACCAAGCCGTTTTCGGTCGAAGAGCTGCTCGCGCGCATTCGCACGACGCTCAGGCGCCTTTCGTATGCGCAAACGGGCGGTGTTGCCTCCGAGGGCTCGTTCGATACCGGTGAGCTGCATATCGATTTTGACGCCGGCATCGCCACGATGGATGGCGAGGAGCTGCACCTGACGCCGATCGAGTACAAGTTGCTCTGCTTGCTGGCACACAACGCCGACAAGGTGCTGACGCACCAGTTTATATTGCACGAGATTTGGGGTACGGCGACCAAGAGCGATCTGGCGAGCCTGCGCGTCTTTATGGGCACGTTGCGTAAGAAGATCGAGTCCGACCCCGCGCATCCGCGCTATATCCAAACGCACGTGGGCATTGGCTACCGCCTAGTCATCCAAGGCTAGATCGCCAACCACCATCCCAATATGAGTTGCGGTGAAATACGGTCTATATTTGCCTAATTCCAGGCAAAACAGTCCGTATTCCACCGCAACTTTGTTATTTGCCC
>CATXML010000117.1 GCA_958372035.1 uncultured Collinsella sp.
CCTTGCGGGCGAGGTCGTCACCCTGGCCGACGGTGGCGCCACGGGTGTCAGTCGCCTGGACGAGACCATCCGCGACTATGCGGGTAAAAAGCTCGGCCTCATTGCCGTCAACGGTCTGGTCTTCCTGCGCCTGACCGAGGCATTAGCGCAGCTGGGACCTTCATTGCCGGCTGGGCTCAAGATCGCGACATTTGACGATTACCCCTGGAACCACGTGCTCTTTGGCGGCGTGACCACGGCCGCGCAGGACACCCTCACCATTGCCGAGCGCGTGGTCGAGCGCCTGTCCGAGCGCATCGACGTCGTTACCACTACGGTGGGCGACGCCGCAAAGCTCGCCCCCAAGCGCATCGAGGTCCCCGGCCACATCGAACACCGCGCCTCGACCTCGCGCTAGCCTGTATGATAATATATAGACAATGTCATACAGGAGGTATCCATGGCTGCGTCTGTACTGAGTGTACGAGTGGACTCGTCAATTAAAGATTCATTTGCCGAGTTGTGCGAAGAACTTGGCATGACTTCGTCTGTTGCAGTCAATATGTTTATGAGACAGATGCTGCGCGAGCGCTCGCTGCCGTTTGTTCCTTCACTCGGTAAAAGCTATGCGAGCGAGAGCGCCGCGGCGGGCATTTTGGACCCTGCTCAGATTGAGTCCGCCGTCCGCGAGGCAGCCAGTCAAATCCCCGCCATCAAATCCGTGATTCTGTTTGGTTCGTATGCCCGTGGCGAAGCGCGTGCCGATAGTGATATCGACTTGCGTCTCGAAGTCGATCGCGATCAGGGCTTTGGCCTTTTCGCGTTGTCGGCGTTTGGTGAGGCGGTGCGCAAAGAAACCGGGAGGCAGGTCGACCTCGTTTCGAGTGACGATCTTGATGACGATTTTGCCGCGGTAATCGAGCGCGAAGGAGTGATCATCTATGATCGCGCGTAAGTCAGACGGCCTGTTCGCGCACGTTTTTTGAGCGCTTGATACGCTTTAACCCTGCGGAAACATTTTTCTGCGATAGTATCTGCGATATAGACCAGTCGAAACCCGCCCGAAAGAAAGGGGAGCGACATGAACCAGCAGAACATCGATTACGTACTCCGCTCCGTAGAGCAGCGTGATATCCGCTTTGTGCGTCTGTGGTTTGTCGACATTCTCGGCCGCCTCAAGAACTTTGCCATTAGCCCCGAGGACCTCGAGGTCGCTTTTGAGGAGGGTATTGGCTTTGACGGCTCCGCCATCGAGGGCTTTGCCACGCCCGAGGAAGCCGACATGCTGGCGTTCCCCGATGCTTCGACCTTCCAGATCCTGCCGTGGCGCCCGAGCCACAACGGCGTCGCCCGCGTGTTCTGCGATGTGTGCACTCCCGATCGCAAGCCGTTTGCCGGCGACCCGCGCGATGCCCTGCGCCGCATGTTCCGCAAGGCCGAGAAGGCTGGCTATCTGCTCAACGTGGGTGCCGAGCTGGAGTATTACTACTTCCCCGACGAGCACACCCCCGAGCCGCTCGACAACGTGGGCTACTTCGATCTTTCGGTGAGCGATGCCGCCCGCGACCTGCGTCGCAACACGGTCCTCACGCTCGAGAAGATGTCCGTGCCCGTGGAGTACACCTTCCACGCCGCCGGTCGCTCGCAGCATGGCATGAGCCTGCGTCACGCCGAGGCCCTGAGCATGTCCGACGCCATCACAACGGCCAAACTCATCATTAAGCAGCAGGCCTACGAGAGCGGTTGCCACGCTTCCTTTATGCCCAAGCCGTTGGCGGGCGAGGACGGCAGCGCCATGTTTTTGCATCAGTCGCTGTTCGACCACGACGGCAACAACGTCTTTTGGGGCGAGGACGACGAGAAGTACCATCTTTCCGATATCGCCAAACACTATATGGCCGGCATCCTGGCGCACGCGCGCGAGATCAGTGCCATCACCAACCCTACGGTCAACTCGTACAAGCGCATCACCACGGGTGGCGACTCCGTGCCGCAGTACGCCACGTGGGGCCTGCGCAACCGCGCGAGTATGGTCCGCATTCCGGTCTACAAGCCCGGCAAGCCGCTGTCCACGCGCATCGAGCTGCGCAGTCCCGACCCCATGGCCAATCCGTACCTGGTCAACGCCGTCACGCTGGCGGCTGGTCTGGACGGCATCGAGCGCAAGCTGGAACTCCCGCCCGAGGCCACGGCCGAGACGCTCAAGCTTACCGACCGTCAGATGGTCGAGGCCGGCTACGCGCCGCTGCCGCGCTCGCTCAAAGAGGCGCTCGACGTGTTTGAGGACTCGCAGTTTATGAAGGATGCTCTCGGCGAGCACATCCACAGCTTCTTCCTCAAAAAGAAGCGCGACGAGTGGCATAAGTTTGAGTCTACGATCACCGAGTGGGAGATCAAGCACTACCTGGCGAACTCCTAATCGCGCTGGGTTGTTCCAGTACGATTGAGCTCATTTCTTTGGAGGCCGATATGTCCGAAAAGAGTGCCCTGTTCATGGCGCGCACGACGCGCTTCCACGAGTTTGCCCGCAGCTTGACGACTACCCTGGGTGTCGAGGTGAGCCTGGCAACCCCCGATTCGCCAACTGCGGCGCACGACTTTGACCTGCTGATCCTCGATTCCGATGGCATCCGCAGCGACCGCATCGATCAGATTGCCAAGTGGCTTGACGATCGTGGTGGCGTCCCCATGTTGGTGATCGTCGACGACGAGGCACTCGGTACCTTGCGCCTGCCCAATCACGCGCATGCCGACTTTGTATGCCCCACGGCGACGCCCAACGAGCTCAAGGCTCGCGCGCAGCGCCTGATGGGCGAGGAGGAGACCGTTACCGCCGACGATGTGCTCAATATCGATAACCTTGAGATTAACCTGGCTACCTACCAGGTGACACTCGATAACGAGCCCATCGACCTGACGCTGATGGAGTACTCGCTGCTGAGCTTTTTGGCGACGCACCCCAACCGCGCCTACAGCCGCGAGGTGCTGCTGCACCGCGTGTGGGGCTTTGAGTACTGCGGCGGCACGCGTACCGTCGACGTGCACATCCGACGCATCCGCTCCAAGGTGGGCCCGCAGATCGCGGCGCACATCACCACCGTCCGCGGCGTGGGCTATCTGTTTAAGGACTAGGGATAACCAGAAGACGATACAGGGCACCGGAGTTTTTCGGTGCCCTTTTCTCGCTTGTGGCAAGAATCATACCTTTTACCGACTGAAAGTGCGTCAGTAAAAACAATATCAAGCGTATAGTACTATCTAGCGAATAACATTTAGTTACCTGCCATGGATTTGTATAAATGGGATTACGTTGTTGATGCGAGCAAAACGATTTCGGGAATGATAACGCCAACGCAGGCGAAAGTTATCAAAGAGGCGAAAACCTACGCATGCGCGTTTCGGCAATGTTTTCTCTGGGAGGCTCCGGTCAAATGGCAGCGGGCACGCAATGGCAGTTGTGGACTATGTGGCAATGCATAACACATACTCAAATGCCAAGAAGTACCTGCTTGTGGTTTGGAACGGATGGACAAACCGGCTGCAGTTTCTTCCATATGACGTATCAATTTACACGGCTCACGACGGAACATATTGCAAGGGGTGATTGTACTCGTGAACGGCGACAAGTTCATTCGAAGGGCAATACCTCTATTGGTTCTTTTCCTTGCCTTGGTCGCTGCAGTGAGTTTGTCCCTGCTAGGGGCGACTAATGGGGGAGAAAACGACACGGTTGTTGCGATCGAAGTTCGCACTCTATCGGATGTTCATAACGGGCAATTTGAGGCGTTGATGCCAAGTGGTTGCCGTAAAAAGATCGATATGCGTCGCAAGTCAAGTTCCGGATATGTTGCAGGGTTGAAGGCAGGTGAAAAATGGATTCTAGTTTTTGTGGAAGATAAGGAACTTGACGGGACTGTTCTATATCCCCATTCAGCCGAGAAAGCCAAATCAAGTAGACAAGGGGAATGAAGAATGATTGATGGGGAGTAGTTCTTAGGCCTGATGGCAGGAGTTCTTATTTTGATGCGAGCTGGGATGGCGGAAGCCTTGGAGCTGCTGGACGTTCGGAAGCGATTGACGCTCGTGGTTGACACGGTGGTCAGAGATGAAAATGGCAATGAAAAAACGCGAACAAGAAGCAGAGAGACTATTTTCACGCCAGAGAGCGAAGCCGTGAGTTTTGCTATCGACTGTTATATCGAATAGACATGACGGCATAAAACGAATTGACCTATAAGCATGTCATTACTTAAGCAAAGCTGAAATCTTGGCATCTAGTGCTCGGGACTGCCCAGCTTGGGGTACAACTCAACGTGAACAATGATGGCCCGCCACATGTTTGGCGGGCCTTTGGTTATTTGACGAAAGGATCGCAGCTATGAGCGAGTACGATTCCCAGCGTCCCCAGGATGCGGGCAACGCCGGCGAGACCCAACAGCAGCCGCGTGTGCAGGTAGAGTCGACGCCTGCCGATGGCAGCAACATTCCTTACGTGCAGGCCTACGACACGCAGACCGGAAAGCCGCTGGGCAGCCAGCAGGTTGTAAACAAGCACACAGTGGTCAAGACTAAGACCAAAAAGCTGCCGATCTTTATTACGGCGCTTGCCGGCTGTGCCTGCGGCGCCCTGCTGGTCATTGCGCTCATTATGAGCGGCACGCTCAACATTGGCGGCGGAAAGAATGCCGTGACGGCGGGTGCTTCGGGTTCATCGACGCAAAAGATCACGATCGACTCCGAGGACACCACGCTGGCCGAGGCCGTTTCTGCCAAGGCGTTGCCCTCCGTCGTTTCCATCACCGCCACTTCGAGCGGCGGCCAGAATGGCTCGCTTTCGCAGTCTGCCGACGAGTCGGACAGCTCGGGCAGCGTCGGCTCGGGCGTGGTGCTCGATACCGAGGGCCACATCCTCACCAACAA
>CATXML010000118.1 GCA_958372035.1 uncultured Collinsella sp.
GTATACGGGTGCATCATCGACGTCTTCAATACAGACAATATCAGTGCGGAATGTTCCGGAGAGAAACCCCGTCACGCCCCCGGATTCCCTGCGTTTACGGCCTTGAGGTCGGCGGGCGGAGAAGGACGTGGTCGATAGGGATACGTGTCCCCTTCGCTGTTTCGCGCTTTGCGCGAAAGGCGCGCTACTTTGGGATGGATGGGGAACGTGGTTGTTGCGGTGGCTTTTCCCTTTTGCTGTTTCGCGGCTTTGCCGCGAAAAGCGCAGCACTTTGGGATGGGCGGGTACGTTATTGTCGCGCTGCTCTGTCCCGGCCGCATTTCTAGAGCGTTTCCCCCGCCATAAATTACCCTTGGCATACTTGCGCGAAAGCCTACTGGTGCTACACTTGCAATTGCTGTTTCAGGGCGGGGTGGAATTCCCCACTGGCGGTAAATCGGGCGGTGCCAAAGGGGTGCCGCGGAGCAGGCGAGGCGTCTGCGACCGAGCCGATGAGTCCGCGACCCGAGCGTGTGTTGGTTCGCATGCCGGCTGAACTGGTGAGATTCCAGTACCAACGGTTAGAGTCCGGATGAAAGAGGCAGGTGATCTTATGTCTGAACAGTCGCAGCATATCCATTTTGAGAACACGAATAGGTGGAGCACCAAACAGCTCGTTACCATGGCGCTGATGTGCGCCTTGGGCGCCCTGTTTATGTATGTGCAGCTGCCCATCCTTCCTTCGGCGCCGTTTTTGACGTATGACCCGTCGCTGGTGCCGGCGATGGTGTGTGGATTTGCGTATGGCCCTGGCGCCGGCACTGCTGTTGCCGCCATGGTGATCGTTATCCATGCGCTTACCACGGGCGATTGGGTCGGCGCGCTTATGAACCTGGTGGCTACGCTGGGTTATATTCTGCCCGCGGCTATCGTCTACCAGAAGATGCATACCTATAAGGGTGCCGTGATTGGTCTGGTGCTCGGCGTCATTGCCGCTACGGCGTTGTCTATGGTCGCAAACCTTACCATTGGCGTATGGTTCTGGTATGGCTCGGTCGATGTGATCGCCCCGCTTATGATTCCTGCCGTGCTGCCGTTCAACCTTATCAAGACCGTGCTTAACTCGGTGTTGACGCTAGCGGTGTATAAAGCAGTCTCCAACCTCATCACGCCTAAAAAGGACCAGGTCAAAGGCCGCGCATGATTGAGTGTCGGGGCGTTTCCTTTAGCTATGACGGTGCCGTGTCGGCACTCGACGGTGTCGATCTGAACATCGAGGACGGCGAGTTTTTCTGCATCCTCGGTGGCAATGGGTCGGGCAAGTCGACGTTTGCCAAGCATCTGAATGCGCTGTTGCAGCCCGATGCGGGCACGGTACGCATCAACGGCATGGATGCGTCCGACCCCGAGCTGGTCTACGACATTCGTTCGACCGCAGGCATGGTGTTCCAGAATCCCGACGACCAGCTGGTGGCAACGCTTGTCGAAGATGACGTTGCGTTCGGTCCCGAAAACCTTGGCGTTCCATCGGCGCAAATTGCGCAGCGCGTACGCGAGGCGCTGAAGGGCGTGGGCCTGGTGGGCTTTGAGCGCCACGAGACCCACGCGCTCTCGGGTGGCCAAAAGCAACGCGTGGCGCTTGCTGGCGTGCTTGCCATGGAACCGCGCGTGCTCATCTTGGATGAGGCGTCCTCGATGCTCGATCCGCGTGGACGCAAGGGCCTCATGAAGGCTTGCCGCGCGTTGCATGATCGTGGCATGACCATCGTGATGATTACGCACTTTATGGAAGAGGCCGCCGAGGCCGATCGTGTCGCGGTGTTTCGGGCGGGGCGCGTTGCCATGCTCGGTACGCCTGAGGGAATCTTGACGCGAGCGGACGAACTTGCGCAGCTCAACTTGGATATGCCGGCGTCGTGCTGTCTAGGTAGGGCACTTCGTGAGAAGGGCGTATCCGTTTGCGCACAGGTGCGTGAGGCGGATATGGTCGCTGAGATTGCGCAGGCTTATGCCGAGCGAAGTGGGGCAGGCACCGCGGGGCAGTCTTCCGCATCCCAGTTGGAAATCGCTGACGGCACTGTTCCGGTAGACAACGAGGGCAACGCGTCGGAGCCCGTCATCGAGCTATCCCATGTTTCGTACAGTTATTCGCTCAGTCCGCGCGAGCGCCGCCGCTGGCATAAGCGCTCGGTCACTGCGGGCAAATCGAGCAAACAGGCTCTCTGGGGAAACGACCCCAGCAGTCCGTGGGCGCTGCGCGATGTATCGCTGACGGTGCGTCGCGGCGAGTTCCTGGGCTTGGCAGGTCATACCGGTTCGGGTAAGTCGACGCTGGTCCAGCATCTCAACGGTTTGATTCGCCCCCAGGAGGGATCCGTTCGCGCGCTGGGGCTCGACCTATCAAACAAGAAAGAGGCCGCTGCGGTTAAGGCCAAGGTCGGCGTGGTATTTCAGTATCCTGAGCGTCAGCTGTTTGCCGAAACCGTGGCGCAGGACGTGGCGTTTGGTCCGCACAACCTTGGCTTGCCGCAAGATGAAGTCGACCGTCGTGTCGAGTCGTCGCTCTCGCGCGTGGGCCTCAATCTTTCCACGGTCGGCGACAAGAGTCCCTTTGAGCTTTCGGGCGGTCAGCAACGGCGTGTGGCATTCGCCGGCGTGCTCGCCATGGAGCCCGAGGTCCTGGTGCTCGATGAACCCATGGCGGGGCTCGATCCGGCGGCGCGCAGTGATTTCCTGGAGCTCATCGATCGACTTCACCATGGGGGCCTGACCGTCGTCATGGTCTCACACAGTATGGATGACCTTGCCAATTGCTGCGATCGTATTGTCGTGATGAACGAGGGCGCGGTGTTTGCTGAGGGCACGCCCGCTCAGGTTTTTGCGCATGCGGATGAGCTTAAAACAATCGGCTTGGGTGTTCCCGCTGCCCAGCGCATGGCGTTGGCGCTCGCGGAAGCGGGCGTGCCGCTGCGTCGCGGCGGGCTCTATACGGTTGAGTCGTTGGCCGACGAGTTGGCAGATTTGCCGATCGGTCGCTCAGGCGGTTCTTCTAACGTCTCGGACAAGGCCAAATCCGAAACGGTCGCGCGAGAGGAGGGTTGCTGATGGAGGCGTTTTCGTTTGGCAGCTACTATCCGAGCGATAGCGCGATCCATCGCCTGGACCCGCGAACTAAGTTGCTCTTGGGCTTTGTGTTTCTGATCACGACGCTCACGGTCAGCAGCTTCCGCGGACTGGCCCCGGTCGCAATCTTCGTTGTCCTGATCTATACCGTGTCCCGGGTGCCGTTGCGCCGGGTCCTATCATCGATGGCACCATTGCTGGCGATTGTCGTGGTGGTCGCAGTGCTCAACCTGTTTTCCGACCAGAGCGGGCGCATTCTGTGGCAGCTTGGCTTTTTGCAGATAAGCGAGGGCTCGCTGCATTCCGCCGCCTTTATGGCGTGCCGCCTGAGCTTGATGATGGCCGGCATGAGCGCCATTACGCTCACCACGCCCACGCTCGACCTCACCGTGGGCTTTGAGCGTCTGCTCGCACCGTTTGCGCGTGTGGGACTTCCTGCACACGAGCTCGGCATGATTATGGGTATCGCGCTGCGCTTTATGCCGCAGTTTGCCACCGAGATGAAGCAGACGGCCGATGCGCAGGCGAGCCGCGGTGCGCGCGTGACGGGAGGCCCGCTCGGCGGCGTGCGTATGCTCGGCAGTGTGGCGATCCCGCTGTTCACGGGTGTGTTCCGCCATGCCGAGACGCTGTCTGCTGCCATGGATACACGCTGCTATCACGGCGAGCAGGGCCGCACGCGCCTGCATGCGCTTGCATTTCGCCGCGGGGATGCGCTGGCTGCGGTGGTGACGGCGCTGCTGCTCGCGTGTGTCATCGTCATCAACCTTCAACTTGTTTAGGCGCGATTCGAGCGCAAGAAAGGGGTCCCTATGACCGACAACGACCGCATGGCTCAGCTCGAGCGCGCCTGTTCGTATCTCAGGCGCATTCCGGCGTGGTATCTTGCCACGACCGATGCGAGCGACGGGCATCAGCCCCGCGTGAGGCCGTTTTCGTTTGCCATGGTCGATGACGGTAAGCTGTGGTTTTGCACGTCGCGCGACAAGGACGTGTGGGCGGAGTTGAGCGCGAATCCCAAGTTTGAGCTCTCGGGCTGGAAGCCGGGGGAATGTTGGATCGTATTGACCGGCGAAGCCGCACTTGAGGACGACGCAGTTGCGAGCGACAAGGTGCGTCAAGCGGGTTTTAAGCACATGGTGGGCATCGGCGAGGAACACGAGAGTGCCAACGACGGCCGCCTTGCTTTCTTTTCGGTCCGCAACATTGCCGCCCGCTTCTGCGATATCGACGGCAGCGAAGAGCATCTGGAGCTCTAGCGCGTCTCAAATTAACTACCCGTTCCAAATTGGCTAGTGGCAGGAGGACGCATGGACGGATTGAATACGGTGCTGGAGTATCTGACGTCGGTGCCGGCGTGGTATCTGGCGACGAGCGTGGACGGGCAGCCGCATGTGCGTCCGTTCTCGTTTGCACAGATTCAGGACGGCAGGCTGTGGTTTGTGACAGCGCGCACCAAAGATGTGTGGCAGGAGCTGCTGCAAAACCAGCGCTTTGAGGCCACGAGTTGGTGGCCGGGCCACGGTTGGTTGATCCTGCGCGGGCGTGCGGGACTGGAAGACCGGGCTTCGAGCGAAATGCGCGAAGCCGGGTGGAAGCATCTAGAGCGCCTGGGCGAGCACTATGAGGGGCCTAACGACCCCACGCTCGTCTTCTTTAGCGTCGAGGATCCCGAGGCTTTTATCTGCAATCACGACGAATGGGTGCCGGTCGAGCTCTAGCCAGCTGGCTTATCCTAA
>CATXML010000119.1 GCA_958372035.1 uncultured Collinsella sp.
GGCCACTTAATGTGGCCTCCGTCGTGAGCAGGACTGTCCGAGCAGGAAAGTTCATATATGGCGGCAGGCGCCCGCCCCGCCCCCGAGGAGCATCTCTCAAGCAAAAACTGTCGTTTGCTAAAGTCCGAGGTCACTGGCGTTTTATACCGAGAAATTCAAAAAAAGTTGAAAATTCATTACAAATTTGCGTTGACTTTAGGTAACTAAAGTTTCATACTGCGTTTCATCCACTGGGGGATGTGAACCGCACGGATCGTTCGCATCATGATTGAAGAGGATTTCTCAGACATGTTCACGCATCAGCTAAACATTATCAGCGTAGTAATTATCTGATGCGGGTTAGCACATACAGCTAGCCCGTACGATAACGGGCGGCTGATGAAGATGAGGGCCGTCGAGCGCAACCGACGGCCCTCATTTTTTATGTCTAGGAAGTTCTTTTTAGAGGAGGAAATGTAATGAACGGAGTTTTGCTCATGGTTGTGGCTGCGGCGGTGCTCGCCTGCGGCTATCTGGGCTACGGCCGCTGGTTGGCCAACAAGTGGGGCGTTGACAAAGAGGCCCTCACGCCGGCCAAGCGCATGAAGGACGGCAAGAGCTTCTCGCCTGTCTCCGCCTTCACCGCGTTCTCGCACCAGTTCAGCTCGATCTGCGGTGCTGGCCCCGTCACGGGTACGATCGTCGCCATGGCCTTTGGCTGGCTGCCCGTCGTGCTCTGGGTCCTCGTCGGCGGCATCTTCTTTGGCGCCGTCCACGACTTTGGCGCCCTGTATGCTTCGATGAAGAACAACGGCAAGTCGCTCGCTCAGCTCATCGAGAAGTACATCGGCAAGACTGGCCGTCGTCTGTTCCTGCTGTTCTGCTGGCTGTTCTGCATCATCGTCATCGCCGCTTTCACCGACATGGTTTGCAAGACGTTCATGTTCACTCCGGTCGTTGACGCTTCTGGCGCTGCTACCGGTGCCGTCGACTTCACCAAGTCCTATGCCGCCGGCTGCGCTGGTACCATCTCCATCCTGTTCACCTTCGTCGCTATCGCCTTTGGTTGGGCCCAGAAGAAGTTCAACCTCACCGGCGCTGCCGAGTTCGTCACCGGCGTGGTCCTCATGGTTCTCATGTTCGCCGTCGGTATGCAGTTCCCGGTCTACCTGGATAAGTTCCAGTGGTTCGCCGTCGTCATGGTCTACCTGGTCTTCGCTGGCGCTATGCCCATCCAGATGCTCAAGACCCCGCGTGACTACCTCACTTCCATCATGATGATCGTCATGATCGTCTGCGCTGTCCTCGGCATCGTTGTCCTGGGTGTTAACGGCCAGGCTACGATGACCGCTCCGGTCTTCACCGGCTTCTCTGGTGCCTCCGGCATGATGTTCCCGGTCCTGTTCGTCTCTGTCGCTTGCGGCGCTCTCTCCGGTTTCCACAGCCTCGTTTCTTCCGGTACCTCTTCTAAGCAGGTCGAGAAGGAGCAGGACGCCGTCAAGGTCGGTTACGGCGCCATGATCGTCGAGTCCTTCGTCGGCATCCTTGCCATCATCGTCGCCGGCATCATGTTCTCCGACATGAACACCGCCGGTACGGGCGCCCTCAACGCCGGTGTCGCTTCCACCCCGTTCCAGATCTTCGCCGCTGGCATCTCCCGCGGTATGCAGGCCTTCGGTGTTGACGGCACACTCGCTACCGTCTTCATGACCATGAACGTCTCCGCTCTGGCCCTGACCTCGCTCGACGCCGTCGCCCGCATCGCTCGCACCTCGTTCTCCGAGTTCTTTGCCCAGACTAACGATGCCCTGGCCATCGAGTCCAAGGCCGGCTACATGAAGGTCCTCGGCAACCCCTGGTTCGCCACGGTCGTTACCCTGCTTCCCGGTCTCGCCCTCGCCTTTGGTGGCTATGCCAACATCTGGCCGCTCTTTGGTGCTTCCAACCAGCTGCTCGGCGGTATGACCATGATCACCCTCGCCGTGTTCTGCAAGTGCACCGGCCGCAAGGGTTGGATGCTCTACGTGCCCGTCGTCTTCCTGCTCTGCTGCACCTTCACCTCGCTGGTCCAGAGCGCCATGGGCTGCATGACCGCCGTCCAGGCTTACGGCTTCTTCGGCACCATCCCGGCTACCGCCACCACGGCCGCCGTCTCCGTTGCCGCTACCAAGGGCCTGCAACTCGTCTTTGCCGTCCTGCTGATGGTCCTGGGCCTCATCGTCGCCGTCAACTGCCTCAAGGAGTTCTTCGGCAAGGAGGCCGGTTCCATGCCCGACGAGGAGCCCGAGTGGTCCGAGATGGGCAAGGCCGAGTACGGTCGCGCCGCTGCCGCTGAGGCTCCTGCCGACGCCGAGGCCGCTAAGGCGTAATCGACCTTACGAATCGAACGTCACATCTATATGACTCGGAAAGACCGGGTCCGCAATCAAGCGGACCCGGTCTTTTTTCTTGTGAGAACAGGTGATGCAAGGGTGTTCTCGCAGATGTTTTGCGTGGACAAGGGCGTGCGTTGTACCATATAGACGTATATGTGTACATATGAAAGGGGCCCCGTGGCCAAGACGGTATATTCCGATAACCAACAAAATGTCGATGCTCTGGCTGAGCGTCTGAGCGGACAAACATCGCTTTCTACCGAGCGGGCAAAGCTGGTTGCCTACGACCTGCTCTGCCGCAAGGCACTCAAGATTAAGTCGAGCGCGCTGGCACAGATTTTCCGCTCCGTCGATAAGGAATGTGACACCAAGGCGATGCGCGATGAGCTTATCGCGGCAAAGATTGTGACCAAGATCGAGGGCAGCGGCGTTAACGGGCGCCCAGCGTTCTATACCATCAATGCCGAGATTCGCGATGTCCAGGAGCAGCCTGTCGAGGCTACCGAAGAGGCTGGTGCTGAGGATTCCGTTGAGACGGCTACCGTGGAAGAAACTGCTTCGCGCGAGCATATCGATACCGATGAGCTGCTCGATGAGAACGTCGTTCGCGCTTTTACCGCCAAGGCGGGTCGCGGCGGCTTTGGCGGGGGCGGCAAGCGCGATGCGCAACGCCGCGCTCAGCAGGAGCGCTTCCGTCGCGCCGTTGCTCAAAAGGATGAACTTGATACCGAGGCTGTTGAGACCGAGGTTGCTGCCGAGTCGCAGAAGCCCGCGAAGGAGCAAAAGCCCGTGGAGGCCCAAGAGCCCAAGCGTCGTCGCGGTGCTCACTTTAAGACTGCGCAGCAGGATGTCGCGCATGAGGTTGAAGAGCCTTTCGAGGTTGCAGACGATGTAGAGGAGTCTGCCAAGAGGGCTCCGGGTTCGTGTCGTCCCGGCCGCGGGTTTGCGGGACGCGCGTATCCCGTAAAGCGTCAGGAGAAGGGCGAGCCAGCTCCGACCGCTCAGGCCGAGAAGATCGAACAAACCGAGAAAACCGTTGAGCCGGCTACTCGCGAGCAGCGACCTTCCGAGTCGCAGCCTGCGGCTGACATCGAGGCCAAAGCTCGACAGTCCGCTGATAAGCAGGAGGGGGAGAGCGCCTCAAGCAAGCCCCGTCGCCGCCGTCACCGCGGCGGTCGTGGCTCAAATGCCGAGGCCGCGGCCGAGAAGGCGGCGACACAAAACAGAGATGAGAAGGCCGAGACTCCGGTGGATCAGGCCAAGCGTCAGCCGGCGAAGGAGACTAAGTCTAATCGTCCGCAAAAGCACTCGTCTGCGCCCAAGCAGGAACGCAATACCCGGGCAGATTCCAAGCGTAAGCCCCATGCACAGGCTGAGCCTGCCGCAGCTGATAATGCCGCCCAGCGGTCTGAGCCGACCGTCCACGGCGAGGTCTCGGCGTTTGCCCTGGCCCGCGTTCTGGGCAGGCAGCTGCTCAGGGGCGTCCCCACGCCCACGGCGCTCTCCAAGATCAAGGAGCAGCAGACCCAGATTGTAAGGGTTGAAGGCAAGGACGGTAAAAAGACGCCGCAGCGCACTCAGCACAACGAAATGTCCAATCGCAAAATCGCCGAGGAGATTGCGATTATCCAGGCATGGATTGAACAGAACCGCGGTGCCGATACGCCGGTTGCCTCGCGTCGCCAGCGTGCCTACCAGATCTTCAACGACGAAAAAGCCTTCGACGGCAAGCATGGTGAGCGTCTGATCAGGCGCATGACCGAAAAGGGCATCAGTATGCAGGCGATCAAGGTCGCCCCCAACCGTCCTGTGCACTTTACGGGCTTCTTTACGCTGGGCGCCGACAAGCCGTTCATTATGGTCGAGAACCTGGATACCTACGACGAAATCGTCAAGCTTCTGCGTGGCCGCAAACATGCCAAGCTTTTTGGCACTAAGGTGGGCGGCGTGATCTTTGGCGGCGGGTGCAAGGCGAGTGTCTCTCATGCGCTGGATGATTATCTGGCCGAGATCGGCTACCGCTTTAACTATATCTACTACGTGGGCGATATCGATCGAGAGGGTGCGCGCATCGTCGAGCAGACTCGCAATGCTAATGTGGTCGAGATCCGCCTCCATGCCGGTATGTATCGCGCCATGCTCGCCGAGCACAAGCGTCGCATGAAGGCCGGCGGCGAGTGCGAGCCCGCGGCTGCCAACCAGGGCGTGCCGCAGAACCTTGCCGCTACGATCAAGGACCTGCCCATGGTCACGCGCGTGCAGTTCCGCAACGTGCTGCGTGAGGGTGGACGAATTCCGCAGGAGATTCTGATGACCGCCGACTATCGGGATGGCGACTCGGGAAGCTTCGACCGCATGCTGAATAATTAGGGACGTGTGGCCCCGGCGGGCCGGGCATTAAGTTTGCTGCTCTACAGTCCTGCGCAAGACGAAGGC
>CATXML010000120.1 GCA_958372035.1 uncultured Collinsella sp.
CTTTCCGGCTTCGTTCTCCTGGGACTGTGCGTTGCACGTTTTAAATTGAACTTAATGGTCGATTCGTTTATTGCATTCTGTTTAATCCTTCTGATGACTCAAATCGCAAGAGAAGACTCCCTCTTGGGTAGTTTTTTCAAATATTTGGGCGAGTCAAGTGGAAACGTTTATATGTTTCATGTTTCTATACTTGGTGTTTTGGGTTCTGTACCATTCGTTAATCACTGGGTGGAGATTATTTTCTCTTTATTCTTGTGTTTGTCTGTTAACGCCATGTTAGTTGAAATTCGAAGGAACTTATTTCAATTGATGCACAGCTAGATCTTGACCCTCTTGGCATCTCTGAGCATTATTCCGATCGATTCGTTTTGAACGACTGGACACCGCCTATTTTATGTTTCCAGTTTTTCATGGATTAGCTTTAGCCAAGCTGCATTATGCTGATTTGTGTTTGCTCTCACTTATGATTAGGAGCGTTGTTTTGTCTCGTTTTTCTATTTGTGTTTCTTCCTATAAAGACGCGGAATACTTGCCTGCCTGTATCGATAGCGTGCTGCATCAGTCTTTTGTTGATTTTGAATTGATTATTGTCGACGACGGCAGTCCTGATAATACTGCTTCAATTCTTAAAGACTACGCCGAGCGCGACGGCCGTGTTAAGCCCATTATCAAATCGCGCAACGAGGGCGTTCACCTTGGTCGTAAATCCGCTGTCGAACAATGCTCTGGCGATCTCATTATTCTTCTAGATTCCGATGACGAACTTGAGCCTGGCTTTCTTTCAGAGCTCAATGACTACTCTCTTGCTCATCCTGCTGACATCTACCATTTTGGAATTAAGGTTGTAAATGCGGGTGTATCTGAGCAAGAACGTATTGAATTTGAGTCCTATGTTAATCGTGATATTGAGCCTTTGAACGGTTCGGATATCTGTAACGCTGCATTCAGCAGCGAGGCTGGTTATCGCCAAGATTGGCGCATCACACAACGTGCTTATGATGCCCGTTACTTTAAACGAGCGTTCTCCGGCATGACAAACGATAGGATGGGTCGCGCTCAAGACGGTTACGAGTGTTTTGTTGCTCTTGCAGAGGCAGATTCTCAGCTTACTTGTAACGACATTGTCGGGCTTAAGTATTATTTGGGTCGCGGAGTTAACTCAGGGTCCAAGATGTCGCCTGACTCTTTCCTGCGGAGCGCTCAGGGCTTCTGGAGTTCTGTGACACATATGGCAGAATTCTCCGAGAATTTCAATAAGTTTGATTTGTCTATGGCCTTTAGTGGCGGTAAGACAAAGTTGATGGATCTTCTATTTAACGATTGGTTTGTTCGCGTAGATAATTCCAATAAAATCGATGCAGTTAAAAAGGCGGCTTCCGTGGTTGGTGACTTAGAAGCCGCCGAGCAAGTTATGCGCCTGACTCGTGATGCAGCTTATGCGGAGTGGGTAAATGACGGTGGCGATGTTTCGGTAGAAACATTAAGGACTTGGTATCGCGAGGCCAAATCAATGGCAGGTACAGATTATTTTGTTTCCAATCGCCTTATGGATTTCGCTGATGCTGCCAAGCTTCATATTTGCGAAGTTGAAGAGAGGGCAAAAAAGCGTTGTTGGGCGAAACAGGATATCCGGATCTTTGTATCAACTCATAAACGGGTCGATTTGTTCGACAGCGAATTATTCCAGCCTGTTCAGGTCGGCTGTTCATCTCGAAGTGATATTTTCCACTGGGCATTCCAGGATAACGACGGCGAGAATATATCTGATCAAAACCCTATGTATTGCGAACTGACTACGCAGTATTGGGCTTGGAAGAATACCGACAGCGATTATGTTGGTTTTTGTCACTATCGTCGCTATTTTGATTTTGCCCGAAAACGTCATGAGGAAAATCTCTACGGCGAGGTAATGGACGCCTATATTGATGCTAAATCTCAGGCTGAGTATTGTCTTGATGACGATAGCGTCCGTAATTATGTAAAAGAATATGACGTAATAACTACCGAGCGTAAGGATATTCGTCCTTACTGTGGGTCTTCTGCAACCATTCGCAAGCAATATGATCTTGCCGACAAATTGTTTGTCGAGGATCTCGATAAAGTCGTATCTATTCTCGGTAAACAGCATCCTGAATATCTTCAGGATGCCCAGGCTTTCCTCAAGGGGCACACCGCGCGCTTCTGCAACATGTTCATTATGAAGCGGGCCATTTTTAACGCATATTGCGAGTGGCTATTCCCGATTCTCGAAGAGTTTGTTAATACGACAGACATGTCGAAATACAGCAAGGAAGGCCTGCGCACGCCCGGTCACCTTGCTGAAAGGCTCTTGAATATTTATTTGCTTCATCATGAGCGTGTTGGTGAGGGTTGGAAAACTGCCGAGCTGCAGTGTGTTCACTTTACTGAGCCAGATTATCATGGCGAACTCGGTCTTCCGCGTCTTTCTGGCGATCCCCGCCCTATAATCCCTGTTGTTTTTGCCTCGGACAATAATTATGTCCCCATGCTTACGACCACAATCTATTCAATGCTTGCAAATGCTTCTACAGACTATCGCTACGATATCGTCGTGCTGCATCGTGATATCAATGGGGAAAACCAAGCTCGTATGAAGAGTTTCTTTGGGGCTTTCCCTCACGCCGATGTGAGGTTCTGCAGCGTCTCTGCCATCATCGATCAATATGAGCTGACAACGAATAATCCGCATATTAGTGTCGAGACTTATTACCGCTTCCTTATTCAGAAGCTATTGCCCTATTACAATAAGGTACTCTATCTTGATTCTGACCTCATTGTTAAGGGTGACATTTCGGAGCTGTACGAAATCGAACTCGGTAATAACCTGCTTGGCGCAACAAGGGATATTGATTTCCTGGGCAACCTGAACATGAAAAATGGTGATCGACTAAAGTATGCCAAGGAAGTACTTGGAATGAATGATCCCTATGACTACTTCCAGGCGGGCGTTTTACTTCTTAATACGTATGAGATGCGAAATCTCCACACTATTGAAGAGTGGCTTGAATTCGCTTCTGATGATCGTTTTATTTATAACGATCAGGATGTTCTTAACGCGCATTGCGAAGGACGGGTGACCTGGCTTGATTACGACTGGAATGTCATGATTGATTGCGGCAACCGTATTGCAAATGTTTTCAGCTTTGCACCTCATGAGGTCTTTGATGCATTTAATGATTCGCGTAGCCATGAGCTGATTGTGCACTATGCCGGGTTTGAAAAGCCATGGAAGTTCGCTTATTGCGATCGTAGCCAGCTGTATTGGAAGTATGCCCGTGAGACACCTTTCTATGAGAAGCTTCTTGCTTTGCTTGTTGGATCCGGTGCTTCAGTTGACACACCGCTGTTGATGCACGAAAAGGCCGTTTCTGAAACCAGTCCGCTGCGTAAGATAGTTGACCCGTTATGCCCCGTTGGCTCTGCGCGGCGTGAAGTTCTTAAATCTATTGGTAGGGCTGTTCAGGGAAAGAAGTAGCCGAGTCTGTTTCGAGGCATGGAGCGCACGCTCCATGCCTTTCTTTAGATAAAGTATGGGTTAATACCCCTCTTTTAGGGGCCCGTTCATTCTGCGAGCTACGGGAGGATATACTTCTCTCTCGACAGGATGTTGTTATTAAGGAGTCGTTTGTGGCGAATAGCATAGATGGCAGTGTTGGTGCGAAGAGTATTCAATCACACGCGGCCAATGATATTCAAAAGGATTTTTACATCCTAAAACAGCTAGTTACTAAGGATTTTAAGCTGAAATATCGTCGTAGCGTTCTTGGCGTCGCGTGGTCAGTGCTTAATCCTTTGCTTATGATGATCGTGATGGCGGTCGTCTTTTCGACGATTTTTGCCCAGGGCCGAAATGGTTCTATTACGCCAGAGATGTATCCGCTTTACTTAATTGTTGGTAATGTTACTTTTGCCGTTATGTCCGATTCCACATCGCAGGCCATGACATCGATACTTGCTGCAGCGTCATTGTTAAAGAAGGTCAAAGTCCATCGCTGGGTATTTCCCGTCCAAAAGGCTTTGTTTGCCTTGGTAAATTTTGCTTTTTCGCTTGTTGCTGTTGCCTTAGTCATGCTGTGGTTCCGCGTAGTGCCCACATGGCATCTTGTTTGGCTTCCGGTGTGTCTGATTCTTTTAATGCTGTTTTGCATGGGTATTGGTCTGGCGCTTTCTGCCCTTGCAGTATTCTTTAGAGATGTGATCCATCTATGGAGTGTTGTGATTACCGCCTGGACGTACTTTACTCCTATTTTTTGGACTACAGATTTTATTGCAGGAATGCCACATATCCTTAGGGTTCTAATGTATGCGAACCCCATGTATAACTATTTGACTTTCATGCGTGATATCTTCCTGTTTCAATGTAATCCTTCCACACAGGTATTGGCTTTTTGCGTCATATGGGCAGCCCTTTCACTGGTTATAGGGTATGCGGTATTTCATAAGAGCGAGCATAAGTTCATTCTTTATATCTAGGGGAATAGTATGTCTGGAGTTATTCAAGCGGGTGCTATGCCCTCGGTTGACTATGAGAAGAAGCCTCTTTCGGTTGAAGTCAAAGATGTCTCTATGGTCTTTAATATGGCTTCTGAGTCGCTGGGTAGCTTTAAAGAGTATTTTATAAAGCTTGCGAAACACGAACTCTTTTTTGAGGAGTTTAGGGCACTTAAACACATTTCATTCGAAGTTCATCAGGGCGAGGTCGTTGGTCTGGTCGGAACGAACGGATCCGGCAAATCCACTATGCTTAAGATCATTGCTGGCGTTCTT